>NZ_WBRZ01000199.1:0-10096 GCF_008923895.1 Pseudomonas sp. GXM4 | reverse complement strand
AGAGGATTCTGCTTTTTACCATATCAGTGCGATACTCGAGTATTGTGGATATTATTCTCGCTTCGGCTTTCGTTTAGAAGGCTTCACTTTGAGAAATATCCAACAATTCAAAAGCTTCATAGACGACGCTAGTAGTTTCTTTGGTACTGAAGAAGGGATGCGGGATTTTGAAATCGCTCAGAGCTTTATCTCTCGTTGGAATCCGGGGGAAGTGATTTGGATCGATCCAGCGAGGTCTACTCATGAGTTCTCTCAAAGTCGTGAGTTTGCGGCGATATTGAGGTGCGAAAGTTTTCTGGTGCGGGCCAAGATTATAAAGGAGATTAGCGTTTTTCTTGAAAAACAAGGAAGCAACAAGTTTGAGCTGAGCAATGCGAGCTCCGGAGAACTTTCTCTAATCTGCTCTCTGATATTTTTATCTATAAGTGTAAAGCAAAACTCGATAGTTCTCATAGATGAACCGGAGAACAGTCTACATCCCGCTTGGCAACGTGAATACATTGGCAAAATAATTGCAGCATTAGCCTATAGAAATGTGTCTGTGGTCGTCGCCACGCACTCCCCGCTCGTTGTTTCAGGGGCGTTAGCGGAACATTCAAATCTAGTTTCTGTTCATCAAATGACAGGCACTGGCCCGGTGCGATTGAAGCTTAATCATAGTTCGGCTAGCAGCGCGGGAATCGAAGCGATTCTTTGGAAGGCATTTGATGTTGTTACGCCTGCTAACCACTTCGTCAGCGAAGAAATCGTAGATGCAATGAACAGGTTTGAGCGAAATCAGTTGAGCAGAAGCGCTTTGACTTCCCTAATCAGAACAATGCAGGAAAAAAGTTTTGATAATCAGCAGGGAGATTTTTTTGATGCAGTTCTAGAGTTGGTAGATAAGGTAGATAAAAACAAGAGAATAAAAACCAAGCCAGTAGACGGTATTTAAAAATGGCAGACGCGTATCATCCACGGTTGACTGAGATCAATTTAACAGACGATGAAGTTACTGCTATTCAGGCAGCGCTCGCCTCATCTAGTCCATGGAAGGTAGAGGGAGAGCATATTCAGAGTGCGAAAAATAAGCTGCGTGATTTTCATCTACTCCGGCATGAAGAGAACTGCTGTTATTGCAGGATGAATTTGCATGGCCTTGGTCACTTTACGATTGATCGCGAGCATATACTGCCAAAAGGCAAGGATCGCTACCGTTCACTTAGTTATACCGTGTGGAATCTTTCTGCCTCCTGCAAAAGATGCAACATGCAATACAAAGGAGAAGATGACGACTTTGTTTTGGATAAAAAGAATTCAGTGAAATACCAAAGGTCAGAAAATTATTTGATTGTGCATCCCAGCTTTGATGAATGGGAGCAGCACCTATCGCGCGAAAGCAAGCAAGTCAATAGAAAAAACATGGTGAAATTCACGATAGTCGATGGTAGTGCTAAAGGGCAATATACGTATGATTATTTTAATTTGATGGGGTTGGAGGTTGATTCCTTCACTTCTGCACAGGCAGTTAATCTGCTTGGAAGACGAGAAGACAGTGAGGCCGGAATCGAAGTTAGGTCACTTGCTGCTAAGCATGGGCAATAGTAAGAACTCTTTTGGCAGGATGTCTTGGGTTTGCCCTCAACTGAAAGCTTTTGGCCAGTTTCAGCCCTTCACGAAAGGCTGAAACCGGCCAAAAGCAGCCGCCCACGCATGGCCTTTTCCAGCCCAAAAAGATAATAATCGGAGCGGAGACGGCCTATTGAAAATTGGCTGCATGGCTGAATACGTCTCTTCTTCAGCATTCCATTATCGAAATCAGAGTAAGACTCATGGGCGCGCCCATCATTATCGGCAACAGCTATGACCTCTGGGTCAGCAACAGCATGAAAGATACTTTTTGCGAGGTACTCACCGCTGTTGCGACCTTGGAAGGCCATGATGTGAAGGCCATATATGAGGAGGCACCAGGTGTGGCCGGCACCTATGGTGTTCCAGGCGTGGGTATCCTTCTCGACGAGTTCTATCTTTATCTTGGCGGGTTTTCCGGGGTTCGACGCCATCTCGATGTTTGCCGAGTACGGCTAAACGAAGTCAGAGAGTCTTGCGGACTGTCGCCAGTTGCTGCCGAACGCATGGCACACCTACTGGCATGGGCCGCATACCATATGGATGGCAACCCGATCCCTGTAGGCGGCTCTTTCTATGAGAGCTGGCCTCCTGACGCAGCTAAAACAAAGTAATACCCGCCTGCTTTCAGCCAGAAGCGGTCATTCGAAAAATATCAGAACGGCTCCGAGCAAAAACGTCTAACTTCAGCTGTACAGTCCCTCCCTTGTAACGGGTTAGGAGCTAATGTGCGTTCAATCAGATTGAGCGCCTCCTTCCAATATCTCAAACCCGTCATCAACGGGGGCATACCCGACAACTTTTCTGCTCTGATCGATAGAGAGACGCTTATATCGGTTATCTGAGACCCCATGGATAACGTGAAAACCCTTCAGCTCGGCTTCAACGCAGTTATTGAGAAGTGCGACAACATCTCTAAAACTGATGAAGGCCGCAACGTCTCTTGGACTGTGGGTTTGCCCTTGTTCAAATTTGGCTACGTTGGCAATACGGACGGCGATGGTCGTTATCTGTCCATCGTTTGCATACATCGAAGCCAAAGCTTCTCCGAACGCCTTGCTGACGCCGTAGAGATTGCCTGGTTTAGGTGCCATGCATTCCTGGATCTGAACATCCTTTGGATATCCCTCAATCACTTGGGCACTGCTTGCAAATATGAAGCGCTTGCAACCTTGTGCCTTTGCGGCAAAAAGCATGTTGTAAGTGCCCACGATGTTCACTGGAAGGAGTGAGTGCATGAAATCGGCGTCTGGGTCAGGGTCAGCGGCAAGATGGATGACGGTATGGATACCTTCGCAAGCTCGAAGGCAACTGGCTTGATCCCTGACATCCAGAGCGAAACGCTGTGCCGAGTCCGGGAGTTGAGTTACGTCTAGATCGGCCAAACGCAAATCGGATTTATCGTCGCGCTCTTGCCAAAAAGCAGTGCCGATCTTTCCTGCCGCACCTGTGACGAGGATTTTCCTTGAGCCCATTTCGGCATGTCCTTATGGTAAATGTCACGCCAGCCTCCCAGCCTTGTGATCGGTTTAGAACCACCGATATGGGGAATCGTGAATTCAGACAAGCGCTGTAGCTGGCAATGCTTCGTGCTGACCGGGCCATTGTTGGCCTAAAGTGGCCAAGCGAAAAGATAGCCATCAGCAATATCAAACCGAGAGCGTCTTCGGTAGGAATTATTTTACCCAGCGAACGGTATCGGCAGTAATTACCGGCCTATGGTTGTGCCCTAGCCTCTGACTAACGAGCCACAGCCTAGTCGCCTGGACAGCTACTATCTTTCCCGAGAATTCCTTCTTTTTGAGAACCTCGGCGCTGACAACGTAGCTACCACTCTCAACGCAATCAACTATCGCACCATGAAAGTTGGTTTCAAGCACCCGAGCCGGCGCCCCACAAATTGAACAGTTCATACGTCACTCCCTGCGGTCGATGAACTGTAGCCGAACGCTGGTCACTCTCCACCTGTCATGGAGGGCTCACGACGATTGTTGCCAACAAAAGCTGTTTCGCCTCGGCATGGAGGCACAGATGAATATTTCTGAAGATCTTCGAGCTTTGGATTTTACTTAGCGGCAGAGCTGTTGCCTTCTACCGGCCGACCATCAAGTGCAGGCAGCGGATCGGTTTGAATTCCAGTGAGTATAGAGGCCCATGCTGCGTAAGCTTGAGCGTGACGGGACACGGCTTCATCCCAGCGGCTGCCTGTTACCTCGTGTGAGACGACAAGCATCATGAGGTGATTTGTGGCTGCATCCAGATCAAGCAGGAGGTGATGGGCGTTAAATCGAAAATCGTCGGTCGAAGGCATGGCGTCACGCATATTGAGTGAGTGGGTAAAAGCATCGGCGCTCCCCACATGACATCATTATGACATTGCCTTCCATAGTTAGTGCGGTCACCCAGACGACCGGTGAAGTCAATATCTCGGCTATCGACATCACCCCGGCAACTCAACCGTATTGACAAACGGTGATTGGCAGAACGCGGCACAGGCTGTGAGCGGCCACCTCAACTCGAGGCCGTGGCCTCCTAGCGTCGAGCTGGGCGGAGCGGAACTCTCATCGACCCAAAACGACAGTCTCGATGACTTCGAAAGGCGGTGCAGAAACTCTTAGAGCGCTGCGCCCTCCTCCCGCAAAACCTGCGTCAGTTGCGTGATAACGGGCGTTTACTCATCGTTTTTCTGAACGCGAAAAATCGTCCAACCTGCGATCAAGATCAATAGCATTCCCGCCCATGTAAAGCCGTCTGGCACTTCCTGAAATAGCAGATAACCCCACAAGCAAGCGAAAGCCAGGTAGGCATAGTCAAAGGTGCCGACAAGTTCGGGAGGTGCAATCTGGTAGGCTCTAGCGGTAGCTGTATTTATCAGAATCAGCATGCACGCATAACAGGAAATGAAGGCTATCTCCTGCCAACCGAGTGTCTGCCATGGAGTTAGTAAAAACGGAGCGCGAGCAACCGTTGCCTCGCTGACGTTCAGCGAGGCGATACCTCCCATGCAGGCGGCAAAAAGGAAAGCGACGTTCAATCCTAGCGCCAGTACTAGAGGATGTTCACTGCGACAATGTCGGCGCGTCACCACCATCGCGAGTGCGTAAAATACAGCGCCGACGACAGGCAGCAACGTCGCAAGCGTAAAGATTTCGGAACCCGGGCGCGGCACCAAGGCTACGCCCACAAAACCTAATCCCACAGCAGCCCAGCCGGTTGGAGACAAAGGCTCACCGCCATACCAAGTGGAGAAAAGGGCTATAAAAATCGGTGTCGTGTAGATTGCAACGGCAGCGACCGATAGTGGGATTAACGGCAGTGCCGAGTAGTAAGTCACCCACATCAATAACAGCAGAAGACTCCCGGCCATTATCCACGGAACGGAAGTAATTCTGAGGCGGCCTGTGCGGATGCGTCGGCCAAGCCAGGTGCCCAGGGCGGGAACCGAAAGGCAAGACACGATCAAGAATAGCTGCCATAGGGGCAGCTTAGCGCTGAAGTATTTGACTGCTGCATCGGCCAGGGCAAGCATAAAAACAGCGCCGACAATTAGTGCTATACCCTTGGGAGCATTATCGATCCGAGTACCGTATTCGTTCATGAATTGCTCCCTGCCCAATAAGCTCTAAGCCTACCCACTTGTTATCGTCGGCTTGCAGCGATCTGCCCCAAGGCGCCGGCAGTAGGCTCAATGCCATCACCCCTGCCCATCGTGGGCCCAGCGCTCAAAGCAATTAGAGTCCCTTCAACGTCTGTCGCAGAGCTTGCATCAGTTGTTCAACAACGATCGCTTCGACGGCACCTTCACTGGCGTCTACCTGAAAAGCAGCGCCACTAGCCGACACTTCTCCATCACAAACCCAGTAGACAGCAATCGCGCTACCTGGCCCGCAGCCTGTATGTCCGCTTAGGGCATATCCACCCTCAAGCGTTCCCTGCATCAAACCTAGGCCATAACTCCGTGCGATCCACGGACGTCCGGGAATGGGCCCGCCCAATGTGCGTGCTCCTCGCATCTCAGTGAGCAAGCCAGCTGAAAGCAAGTCTGCGCAGAAGAGTCGATCCAAAAATAATGCCGCTTGCGAAACTGAGCCGATTAACAGGCCGTGGTAAACCCAGGCGGGGTCATAGTTTAGAGTGTCCACCACGTGGTTTGTTTTTAAGTCTGCTCGCGTTTTAGCGAAGCGGACGTTGGACAAGCCCAGAGGAGCGAGTACCCGTTGATTCACAGCATCCTCAAGCGTTAGATCAGTCAGCCGTTCAATGAGCCTTCCGATGAGCAGATAACCCACATTCGAATAACGCCACCCGGCTCCGGGGGTGTATCGAAGTCGAGCACCATCAAGGCGTTTTAACATTTCATCTACAGACCAGGCCGACTCACCGTTCGCAACGGCCTGGTGGTACTCGCCAAGCTCGCCGTAGTCGGCCAGACCTGCCTCATGCCGCAGTAACTGACGTAATGTGTAGGGCTGATCAAAAACGAGGTCGTCTAATCCTATAACGCGGTCACGGACTAACGAGAGAGCCGTCGTAGCCAAAACGGTTTTCGTAAAACTCCACCAAGGCACGGGGAGCTCTCCCTGTTCATGTGGATGTGGCTGTGGCTGTGGCTGACCGTTTACCACGAGTGCACTGAACATTGGCTTCCTTGACGTTTGAAACGGATCGACGACTCAAAAGGGTACTCTGTTCAATGTCGTTCGCCAGAGTAACAAGCCGGCCTCTGAAAAACGCTGAACAACGCCCTTGGCGCCACGCTGTCATCGCAGGTTAAGTCAGACACGACACCAATCGCGTGTGGCCGAACATCGTTCCTTCGCGAAGCGCCTCTCGTGTCCTTAAGCGCAAGCAGAATGAATGAAAGCTACACGCGAAGGCTTCAGGGGGGGGCTATGGTAAAACCCAAGGACTAGCCCATCAGCTGATACCAACCTTTCTAACCCGCTTGTGCACGTGATTTCTTTGTTCGCCCCCGGCCATTTCGTATGATGAGCAATCTAAATTTGGGATGCTTGGCGTGAAACCATCATCAAAAAAAGCTTCAACCAATCCGCCCGTATCAACCGGAGTCACCCAAAATTTAAGTGAGGCTGTAAGTCAACTTTCTTGGGACGACTTGCGAATCATCAAAACGCTAAGCGAATGCGGTAATAGAGCCGCGACAGCGAAAAGGTTGGGTATCAACGTATCCACCGTATCGCGTCGTGTGGCTCAAGTGGAAAAGACGCTTGGGGTCGCCCTATTCGACCACCGTCGCTCTGGGTACATGCTGACGCCGGAAGGCGTCGAGTTACGGGCGCTCGCCGAACGAGTAGAGCTTGATATCGTGAGCGTCACTCGCAGAGTTTCTCGGGCAGGTCAAGGGCTGCTTGGAAAGCTTAGGATCACTACCAGCGACTCCCTGCTGCTGTATTTTCTCACGCCGATCATCGCCGACTTCAAGGCACTTAATGAAGGAATTGCCATCGAGGTTCTGGTTGGCAACGAGACGTTAAGTCTGGCTCGCGATGAATCTGACGTAGCGGTGAGAGCGACCAAAAAACCTGCCGAAAGTCTAGTCGGGCGCAAGCTCGCTTCGATCGCATGGGCGCCTTATGGCAGCATAAAACAAGCGACTACTACCCCGTTCGCAGAAGGCCAACCGTGGGTATCGTATTCCGCAGGATTATGTGGGCTGAAGGCTAAAAGCTACGTCGAGGACAGAGTCAGCGCCGACTGTATTTCTTATCGTACGGACTCAGTCGCGGCCGCTAGCGTCGCCATTGCGGCAGGACTTGGTTATGGGTTTCTTCCGTGCATGCTGGGAGACATTACGCCTGGGTTAACACGCGTCGGGCCAGTTGTGCGCGAACTACAGGATGAGCTCTGGCTGCTCACGCACCAGGACATTCGAAAGTCATGGAGAGTCAAAGCATTCATGACTTTTTGTGCAGCAGCCGTAGCGCATCAAAAGCCTTTGATCGAAGGGCAGCTGGATCTCCCGGTTGCGCAGGCGAAACCGGGAGCGTCTCTTAGTCAGCGCGAGATCCGATGACAGCCTTGCAGACGATTTCAATCAGCTGTGAACGTTGAGCCAACCTGGATACACCGATGATATTGCTCGCGCACTGTGGTCGCTCAGTGCGATATGCGGCTTTACGCACATCACCTACCACGGCAAATGCCGCGTCCATATCCAATACGTAGAGCGTTTCTTCTACAACATCATCAAGGGTTGCTCCGTACAGCGCGAGCAACTTGGCGATGTTGTCGTAGGAGGCGCGCATCTGCTCTCCTATCGACGAGAAATCGCTGGGTTTGCCCTCGCTGTTCAAAGGTGCGGGAGCAACCAGGTTACCCTCCTCATCGTGGTTGAACTGACCCGAGATATAGATCTCGTTTCCGACTTTTCTGGCTTGGGGATAGCCGTAGCCCTCCTCCCATGAGACTCCCCAGTAAGCGGTGTTTTTGCCGTGCGGTTGTGAAGCAGCCATTGCGTTCTCCTTGCAGATGACGAATCGAATGATGTCGATTCGAGTTGTCGGGAGGCAAAGGCTAGCACCGGAAACACAATTGAAAATGCGCAATTTTGCGCCTTCAGCAGCGCAAAGTTGCGCCCCCATCACGACGCGCCTTCCGTTAAATTTTTCCCATCGACTGACCGCTGGATTGAGCTGATCAATCGGCTACTGGGAAAAAGGAATCAGGATGAAACAGGAAACATGCGCGCCCTCACTTAAGGATTTGACTAAACAAACCGGACACTTGAAACCTTGGCAGATCCAGCGCGCCAAGCAGTTGATGCTCGAGAACTTGGACGCAGATATCTCCGTGGCAGCTATCGCACAGGCGTGTGCGCTATCCCGCAGCCATTTCACCCGTCAGTTTAAAAAAAGCGCTCTCGTCTCACCCAAAGAATGGATGCGAGAGCAGCGGATTTTGAGGGGCAAGCAGCTGCTTCAGACGTCGAGATTGCTAATTGCGGACATTGCACTGGAGTGTGGCTTCTCTGACCAGTCTCACTTCTGTCGAACATTCGTGCGAACCGAAGGTGTGACCCCGAGGGCTTGGAAACAGAACAATCAATCGCCTGCGCTGTGATTTGATGAGCTGCATAACGGGGCGAGCGCACACGTGAGCTCGTCGGTAAGCTGCGTAAGCGACTAGGTTTTTCAGGATGCGTTGTCTTGTTTGAATGTAAAGTCAGCGCTAAGATTTTAGATGAGCACACCAGTGCCAGGACTAGGAAAATGGGGAGTTTGTTTAAGGGTTACTCTTATGATCGCGGCCGAACGGGAGACGACACCATGCGCACTCAAGAAAAAATCCTTTTGGAACAGGCTTTGGCCGAGGCCCTAAAGAAGCAACAGGCCGAGCAATGGCTGGCAGAGAACAGCGAAGCCGTAAATGCCTACAACAGAGAAGTGGAAGCCCACGGCGTGTTCTGCGATCAAGTACGGAGTTTCTGATACCTAAGCGAGTTTTGCAACTCCCTAGAAACGACAGTGAACAAGACTTAGTAGGGCCAGAGCAGCGAGGTTGTAAATTAAGGCGCACTCACCCAGCCCGGGAAAAGTTGATCTAAATCGAGCGTAAGCGCCTTCATATCCAATTACACACCCAATCACACCCAGTAAGCCTGTCTGTGTAGCTCTCATTACCTACGAATATGCGCTCATGACACGCTTAGTATCGTGAGGAGGGCCTTGCTGACTCTCAGCCAAGGTTCCTCCTGCATTCAAATCGATACTTTTGCCGATTAAACTTTTAAACGATAGATGAGTATGATTTCAGGTAATCAAATAGTGCACTATTCGCTAGATCAAAAGAGGCTTTGTCTGATGTTGCGTGCCCGGTACTCCACTCGATGATCCTGTCCCAAATACTCCAGACACGCGTAGCGAGCGAGCTGGACGAATCTGCAAGCTCCAAGCAGAGCTGAACGGCATGCTTTGGCCTCAAAAGAAATTCATCTTTTCCCTTTTGGAATTCCACAACGCCATCTCGCCTAGTTTTAAGAAACACCACGTTTGCGGGGTAATCCAAATCGTCCCCAGTTCCCTCGTAAAGCCAACCCGTCGCGAAAAATTTGTCTGACTCTGGGAGTGTGGCGTCATGAAACCCCATCCCCATTGCCACTCCCCTCTGGAAAGTTTTTTTGGGCATCGCACTTACATTATGGATCTGTCCATTTCGCCATGGCATATCGAAACGTCGAAGACGAGTGCGTAGAGCTGCCATTAGAAAGCCTTGAGCCAGTAGATCGGCTTGTATTGGGCTCAAGTGGAAGGCGTATTCATCGATTTTGAGCACGACCTGGTCTCCGTCCCTGAAGGCGCCTACAAGACTAGAGATCTCGTAGGCTATTCGGCCTCGGAGATAATCATATGGATTTGTTGATTCTTGCCTGGTGACGGCAGCCATATATCTTGAGCCTCTCAGTACGTTTATTTTTTTGTTTATTTGTTAAACGGCTCAAAACCGAAAATACTTTAGCTCCAATCAGAAA
>NZ_WBRZ01000198.1:0-10150 GCF_008923895.1 Pseudomonas sp. GXM4 | reverse complement strand
CAGCCGATCGGGGATAAATCCCCTCGCCACGAGAACAGAGTTTCCACAGGGATCACCGAACTCTCTCAGGAAATCGTCATGCGCTTTATCACCGAAATCAAAACCTTCGCCGCTCTCGGCAGCGGTGTCATCGGCAGTGGCTGGGTCGCCCGCGCCCTCGCCCACGGACTTGATGTAGTGGCCTGGGACCCGGCGCCCGGCGCCGAGGCGGCATTGCGCCAACGCGTGGCCAATGCCTGGGGCGCGCTGGAGAAGAACGGCCTGGCGCCGGGCGCTTCGCAGGATCGCCTGCGCTTTGTCGCCACCATCGAGGAGTGCGTGCGTGACGCCGATTTCATCCAGGAAAGCGCCCCGGAACGGCTGGAACTGAAGCTCGATCTGCACAGCAAGATCAGCGCCGCCGCCAAGCCCGATGCACTGATTGGTTCAAGCACTTCAGGCCTGTTGCCCAGCGAATTCTATGAGAGTTCGACGCACCCTGAACGCTGCGTGGTCGGGCATCCGTTCAACCCGGTTTATCTGTTGCCGCTGGTCGAAGTCGTCGGCGGCAAAAATACCGCGCCAGAGGCGGTGCAAGCGGCGATGCAAGTCTACCAATCCCTCGGCATGCGCCCGTTGCATGTGCGCAAGGAAGTGCCGGGTTTCATCGCCGATCGCCTGCTCGAAGCGCTGTGGCGCGAGGCGTTGCACCTGGTCAACGACGGTGTGGCGACGACCGGCGAGATCGACGATGCGATTCGCTTTGGCGCCGGTCTGCGCTGGTCGTTCATGGGCACTTTCCTGACTTACACCCTGGCCGGCGGCGATGCCGGCATGCGCCACTTCATGTCGCAGTTCGGCCCGGCGTTGCAATTGCCGTGGACATATCTGCCAGCACCGGAGCTGACCGACAAATTGATTGATGATGTGGTCGATGGCACCACCGATCAGCTCGGCCGGCACAGCATTTCCGCGCTGGAGCGCTATCGTGATGACTGTTTGCTGGCGGTGCTCGAGGCGGTGAAAACCACCAAAGAGAAGCACGGAATGAGTTTCAGCGAGTAATCCGCCACCTGATCGTTCCCACGCTCTGCGTGGGAATGCAGCCCGGGAACGCTCCGCGTCCCAGAAGCGTGACGCACAGCGTCACAAGAGGCGTTACCACGCAGAGCGTGGGAACGATCGCCGCCAGGAGAAACCATGCCCCACCTCACCACCTACCAAACCACCATCATCCCCGACTGGGTCGACTACAACGGCCACCTGCGCGACGCCTTTTACTTGCTGATCTTCAGCTACGCCACCGATGCGCTGATGGACCGCCTCGGCATGGACAGCAGCAACCGCGAGGCCAGCGGCCACTCGCTGTTCACCCTTGAGCTGCACCTCAATTATCTGCACGAAGTGAAGCTCGACACTGAGGTGGAAGTGCGCACGCAAATCATCGGCCACGACAGCAAGCGCCTGCACCTCTACCACAGCCTGCACAAAATCGGCGATGAGCAAGAGTTGGCCGGCAACGAACAGATGCTTTTGCACGTCGACCTCGCCGGCCCGCGCTCGGCGCCGTTCAGCCCTGATACGTTGCATCGGTTGCAAGCCATCGTCGCCGATCAGACCGACCTGCCCGCTCCCGCTTACATCGGCCGCGTGATCGCGTTGCCACCCGCTCGGTAAATTCCCCACTGCCAAGGAGCCGCCATGAACACCGCCGTCGCTGTTGCCGATTTTCGTACTTATCCGTTGATCAGCGCGCTCGGTGGCGTGCAGGGTCTGGCGGATCGCGTTGTCATCGAATGGGCTGACGGACGTGTCAGCCCGTTTCACCACCTATGGCTGCGCGACAATTGCCCGTGTGATCAATGTGTCTACAGCGTCACTCGCGAGCAGGTTTTCGAGAGCGTCGATGCCGCCGAGGATTTGCGACCGCTGGCCACGCGCATCGACAACGATGGTTGCCTGCGCATCGACTGGCAGGACGGTCACCTCAGCCGCTTCGACCCGGGCTGGTTGCGCGCACATGCCTATGACGATGAATCCCGCGCCGAACGCCTGGCCGGCAAACCGCAGCCCCATTTGTGGCACAGCGATCTGCAGTTGCCGGTGTTCGACTACACCGCGCTGATGAACGACAACGCCGCGCTGCTGCAATGGTTGCTCGCCGTGCGCGACATCGGCCTGACCCAAGTGCGCGGCGTGCCCACCGAGCCGGGCTCGCTGAAGCTCATCGCGCAGCGGATTTCCTTCATCCGCGAAAGCAATTTCGGCGTGCTGTTCAATGTGCAATCCAAAGCCGACGCCGACAGCAACGCCTACACCGCCTTCAACCTGCCATTGCACACGGATTTGCCGACTCGCGAGCTGCAACCGGGGCTGCAATTTCTGCATTGCCTGGTCAATGATGCCGAGGGTGGCGAGAGCATTTTCGTCGATGGTTTTGCGATCGCCGACGCCTTGCGTCAGGAGGAGCCGCAGCTGTTTGAGGCCCTGTGCGAAATCCCTGTGGAATTTCGCAACAAGGACCGGCACAGCGACTATCGCTGCCTGGCGCCGATCATCGCTGTGGATGCGCTGGGCCGGGTGGCGGAGATTCGCATGGCCAACTTTCTGCGCGGGGCGTTCGATACGTCGGTGGCGCAGATGCCGCTGCTGTATCGAGCCTATCGGCGCTTTATTGCGATGACCCGCGAGCCGCGGTTCCGGCTGATGCAGCGGCTCAAGCCGGGCGAGTTGTGGTGCTTTGACAACCGCCGCACGCTGCATGCGCGCAATGCCTTTGATCCAGCGACCGGGGCGCGGCATTTTCAGGGCTGCTATGTCGACCGGGATGAGTTGTTGTCGCGGATTCTGGTTTTACAAAGATAGACCGCGTCATCGACCTTCGCGAGCAGGCTCGCTCCCACATTGGAATGCATTTCAACTGTGGGAGCGAGCTTGCTCGCGAAAGCGTCAGTCCAAACAACGCGCTACTAACTGAATCACAGGCAAAAAAAACTCCGATCAAGCCGTGACAGGATCGGAGCTGAGGAGGGTACTGTTGAGGAGCTGCCAGGCGAGGGTGACCAAACCTTCGTGAAGCGAGCTGGGGCCAGTGTGCCTAGTCGCCCATCCAGTCGGTTAGCCGAAAACGACCTGTTCATAGTCGTCCCGGCCACCGCGACAAAACGCCCTTGCCGCGTCCGGTCGGGGCCACCAGAATCGAGCCAAGACCTCCGTTGCCACAGAAGGATTTGCGTAATGATGTACGCCGATTTGATTGACCAGGAAGATCTGTTGGGCCAGCTCAAGGCCTTGGGTATTCAGGTGCCGAGCGGTACCACCGCCGAGCAGGCCTGCGAGTGCGCGGTGCGTGGCCTGGACAATGTTCGCGCATTCGAACTGCGCAAGATGGTCAAGGACATGTACACCAGCGGCGCCAGCATTCAGCCGGCGGTGCGCCAGGCGATCGACAAGCAATTGTTGCCGGCCCTTTCGGATTACCAGCAGTCACACAGCGCCTGAGAAACCCCTTCGCGAGCAGGCTCGCTCCCACCTGATCGTTCCCTCGCTCTGCGTGGGAACGATCAGACTTGGTCTACAGCCTTACACTGGCAAACGTCGACTCATTGCGCGCCTGACTCAGCGCCGACATCGGCCCCGACAGCGGCGACATCACGATGGCCTGCGGCAGCGGCAGCATCGCTACCTGCTGGGTGGTGTTGGAGCCCACGCGTTCGTCACGCGGCGGGATGCCGAAGTACTCGCGATAGCACTTGGAGAAGTGCGGCGTGGAGACGAAACCACACACCGACGCCACTTCGATGATCGACATCGGCGTCTGCTTGAGCAGTTGCCGGGCGCGGATCAGGCGCAGCTTCAGGTAATAGCGTGACGGCGAGCAGTGCAGGTATTTCTGGAACAACCGCTCCAGCTGTCGACGCGACACCGCGACATACACCGCCAGTTCATCCAGATCGATCGGCTCTTCCAGATTGGCTTCCATCAACGCGACGATTTCCTGCAGCTTCGGTTGGTTGGTGCCGAGCATGTGCTTGAGCGGCACACGCTGGTGATCCTGTTCGTTGCGAATGCGTTCGTAGACGAACATTTCCGAGATCGCTGCCGACAGTTCACGCCCGTGATCGCGACTGATCAGGTGCAGCATCATGTCCAGCGGCGCGGTACCGCCGGAACTGGTGAAGCGGTTACGGTCGAGGGTGAACAGACGTGTGCTCATGGCCACGCGCGGGAAAGCTTCCTGCATCGCCGCCAGACATTCCCAATGCACGCTGCAATCGAAGCCATCGAGCAGACCGGCGCAGGCCAGCGCCCAACTGCCGGTGCACACCGCGCCCAGGCGCTTGGACTGGCGCGCCTGGCTTTGCAGCCACGAGACGTGTTCACGGGTTACGGTGCGTTGAATGCCGATGCCGCCGCAGACAATCACCGTGTCCAGGGGCGGGGCTTTGTGCATGGAGGCGTCGGGAGTGATCTGCAAACCGTCACTGGCCCAGACCTGGCCGCCATCGACGGTGAGGGTGCTCCAGCGATACAGCTCGCGACCGGACAACTGATTGGCCATGCGCAGCGGCTCAACGGCGGACGCCAGGGAAATCAGCGTGAAATTGTCCAGCAGCAGAAAGCCGATGGATTGAGGCGCACGGTTCTGGGGTTGGGCCCCGGAGTTGAACGACGTCATCGCGATATCTCCTCACACAAAGCGGGTGGCGGCCTCAGGCGGAGGCTCTTGTTATTGCCCGCGTCTCACAGAGAAAGCAGGCTTTGTTATGACAGAGCAATTGCCGTGCCTGAAATTGGACGGCCATTCAATAACTCCTGAAAACGACCTCGCGACGCGTCTATACGAGACCTCGGAACACGCCATTTCGAAGTGCCATCAGATGCCGCGAGAGCCCTGCCGCGCAGCCCGTGAGCAGATCGGTAGCACTTGTGGGAAATGGCCTGCAGCGGATTTGCACAGAGTGTCACCGCAAGCACAGGCGACGGACGGTCAGGTAACGACTGACGAGTCACGACTGACAATGGCGCTTGTCTGATTGCGACGCGCCAAAAGGTGGCGCGGCTGGATCGGGGTGTTCTTTTGTTGAGCAGTTTTGACTGGTCTGGCACTCCACTCTGCCAGATCAACCTGTGGCGAGGGGATTTATCCCCGATCGGCTGCGCAGCAGTCGTAAATCCATTCACCAAAGTGTGTCAGGCAAAACTCGATTGCAGGATTTGGGACTGCTTCGCAGCCCAGCGGGGATAAATCCCCTCGCCACGGGTTCACGGTCAGCACTCAACCGCACTGACCGCCAAGCCACCGCGCGAAGTTTCTTTATATTTGTCATGCATATCGGCACCGGTATCGCGCATGGTGCGGATCACCCGGTCCAGCGAGATAAAGTGCTGCCCGTCGCCGCGCAGGGCCATTTGCGCCGCGTTGATGGCTTTCACGGCGGCGATTGCATTGCGCTCGATACACGGCACCTGCACCAGACCACCGACCGGGTCGCAGGTCAGACCAAGGTTGTGTTCCAGGCCGATTTCCGCCGCATTGCACAGTTGTTCAGGGGTGGCGCCAAGAATCTCCGCCAGCCCCGCCGCTGCCATGGCGCAGGCCGAACCGACCTCGCCCTGACAACCGACCTCGGCCCCAGAGATCGAAGCGTTCTTCTTGCACAGAATGCCGACCGCCGCCGCGCCGAGGAAATAGTCGACGACGTTGGCGTCGGTGACCGCTTCGCTGAACTTCATGAAGTAGTGCAGCACCGCCGGGATGATCCCCGCCGCGCCGTTGGTCGGTGCAGTGACCATACGCCCGCCAGCGGCATTCTCTTCATTGACGGCCAGGGCGAACAGGTTGACCCACTCCATGGCGCTCAGGGTCGAGCCGATGACGTTCGGTTTGTTCAGCTCTTGCAGGCTGCGGTGCAACTTCGCCGCACGCCGCCGCACGTTCAGGCCGCCGGGCAGAATGCCTTCGTGCTTGAGGCCTTGCTCGACGCAATCCTGCATCGCCCGCCACAGTTTCATCAGCCCGGCACGGATCTCTTCTTCGCTGCGCCAGACCTTTTCGTTGGCCATCATCAGTTCGGCAACGCGCAGGTTGTGTTTCTTGCACAACTCCAGCAGCTCGACCGCACTGGAGAAGTCGTAGGGCAATTCGGTGCGATCCAGATCGACCACACCACTGGACGCTTGCGCCTCATCAACGACGAAGCCGCCGCCGACCGAATAGTAGGTGTCACGGTGCAGCTCAGCGAACTCGCCTTCGGCCACCAGCGTCATGGCGTTGGGATGGAATGGCAGGTTTTCATCGATCAGGCGCATGTCCCGCGCCCACACAAACGGCACCGACAGGCGACCATCCAATAACAACGTATGGGTTTCGCGCAGCGCCTGAATGCGCGGGCCGATCTGCGCCGGGTCGATTGCGTCCGGCCACTCGCCCATCAGGCCCATGATCACTGCGTTGTCGCTGCCGTGACCGATGCCGGTGGCGGAAAGCGATCCGAACAACTGCACCTCGATGCGCCGCACCTGTTCCAGCTGATGCTTGCCGCGCAGCGACTCGACGAACAATGCGGCGGCGCGCATCGGCCCGACGGTGTGGGAACTGGAAGGGCCGATGCCGATTTTGAACAGGTCGAAAACGCTGATAGCCATTGCTGCGAAGCTCCTGAGAATACCGGTCCGGGCGGCAAAAGCGCCCGCTGGCGGAGCTGCTACGCTCAAGCTGCGATCCGCCGAATGCCGGCATCATCGGGCTTTTGTCGGCGCGCTCGGCGTCTGACACCGACGCAGTCATGTCCAGCAGCGTCGTTACGTTTTCGCCCCGCAAATACGCCGTTTTTATGCAGTCGAGCAGGTCATCGGGGGCGGAAAAAAGCTGTAAGCGACGTCACCGACACTGGAAGCGACCATCCCTGTACTGGATACGACCCTCCCTGTAGGCGTCAGATTTTCACTGGTACATGATCGGGATGACTCGATTGCAAGGCGCTGCGGTAGAGCTGTCTCAAAAACGCCACCAACCGCAACCCATAAGTGCGGTGGTCCACAGTCGGAACACTGCCAAAAAAAACACCAAGGAGTCCATCCATGAAAGGTTCCCCGTCGTTGTTGTTGGCCGCCCTGCTGAGTCTGCCGTTACTGGCGCAAGCCGCAGAACCGGCACAGTGCAGCCTCGTTAACTTCTCTGATGTCGGCTGGACCGACATCACCGCTACTACCGCCACCACTTCCGTTGTTCTCAACGCCCTCGGCTACAAGACCAAGACCACCATGATCTCCGTGCCCGTGACCTACAAGTCGCTGGCCGACGGCAAGAACATGGACGTGTTTCTCGGCAACTGGATGCCGACCATGGAGAACGACATCAAGCCGTATCGCGATGCCGGCACCGTCGACACCGTGCGCACCAACCTCAAGGGCGCCAAGTACACCCTCGCCGTGCCGCAAGCCCTGTACGACAAAGGCCTGCATGACTTCGCCGACATTGCCAAATTCAAGAAAGAGCTCGACGGCAAGATCTACGGCATCGAGCCGGGCAACGACGGCAACCGGCTGATCCAGAGCATGATCGACAAGGACGCCTTCGGCCTGAAGACCGCAGGCTTCAAGATCGTCGAATCCTCCGAGGCCGGCATGCTCTCGCAAGTCGACCGGGCGCAGAAGCGTGACACCGCCGTGGTCTTCCTCGGCTGGGCGCCGCACCCGATGAACAAGCGCTTCAAGATTCAGTACCTGACCGGCGGCGACGACTTCTTCGGCCCCGATTTCGGCGCAGCCACCGTAGCGACCAACACCCGCAAGGGTTACTCCGAAGAATGCAGCAACGTCGGTCAGCTGTTGAAAAACCTGGAGTTCACCGTCGACATGGAAAGTGAACTGATGGGCAACATCCTCGACGACAAGATGAAGCCTGACGCGGCCGCCAAGGCCTGGCTGAAAAAGAATCCACAGGTGCTCGATACCTGGCTCGCTGGCGTGACCACCATTGACGGTAAACCAGGCCTGGAGGCCGTGAAAGCCAAGCTCGCGCCTTGATTTGAAAGGCACCGCTTATGCCGGGCAGGCGTGCCTGCCCGGGCTGTTAATTTCCTTGCATGCGGACGTTCACTACCATGCTGATTGATCAGAAAATACCTTTAGGCCAGTACATCGCGGGCTTCGTCGAATGGTTGACGCAACACGGCGCCAACACCTTCGACGCAATCGCCGTGACACTGGAAACGATGATCCACGGCGTGACGTTTGCGCTGACCTGGTTCAACCCGTTGGTGCTGATTGGCCTGATTGCCATCATTGCCCATCTGATTCAACGCAAGTGGGGCCTGACCGCGTTCGTGGTCGCCTCGTTCCTGCTGATCCTCAACCTGGGTTACTGGCAGGAAACCATGGAAACCCTCGCCCAGGTGCTGTTCGCCACCCTGGTCTGCGTGTTGATCGGCGTGCCGCTGGGCATCGTCGCCGCGCACAAACCGATGTTCTACACCATGATGCGGCCGGTGCTCGATCTGATGCAGACCGTACCGACCTTCGTTTACCTCATTCCTACCCTGACCCTCTTCGGGCTGGGCGTGGTTCCGGGCCTGATCTCCACGGTGGTGTTCGCCATCGCGGCGCCGATCCGCCTGACCTACCTGGGCATCCGTGATGTCCCGCAAGAACTGATGGACGCCGGCAAGGCCTTCGGCTGCTCGCGTCGCCAATTGCTCTCAAGGATCGAACTGCCGCACGCCATGCCGAGCATCGCGGCCGGCATCACCCAGTGCATCATGCTGTCGCTGTCGATGGTGGTGATCGCGGCACTGGTCGGCGCCGACGGACTCGGCAAACCGGTGGTCAACGCACTGAACACTGCTGATATTGCGCTGGGCTTCGAAGCAGGCCTGGCAATCGTACTGCTGGCGATCATGCTCGACCGTATCTGCAAACAACCCGACGCTAAAGTAGGGGGTGACGCATGAGCATAATTCGCTTCGAAGACGTTGACGTAATCTTCTCCAAAGACCCGCGCGAGGCACTCAAGCTGCTCGATCAGGGCATGACCCGCAACGAGATCCTGAAGAAGACCGGTCAGATCGTCGGCGTGGAAAAAGCCACGCTGGACATCAACAAAGGCGAGATCTGCGTGCTGATGGGCCTGTCCGGCTCGGGCAAGTCGAGCCTGCTGCGCTGCATCAACGGCCTCAACACCGTGAGCCGCGGCAAGCTGTTCGTCGAGCATGAAAACCGCCAGATCGACATCGCCTCCTGCACGCCCGCCGAGCTGAAAATGATGCGCACCAAGCGCATTGCGATGGTGTTCCAGAAGTTTGCCCTGATGCCCTGGCTGACGGTGCGCGAGAACATCAGTTTCGGCCTGGAGATGCAGGGCCGACCGGAGAAGGAACGCAAGAAACTGGTCGACGAAAAGCTCGAACTGGTCGGCCTGACCCAATGGCGCAACAAAAAGCCTGATGAGCTATCCGGCGGCATGCAGCAGCGCGTCGGCCTCGCCCGCGCGCTGGCCATGGACGCTGACATTCTGCTGATGGACGAACCGTTCTCGGCCCTCGACCCGTTGATCCGCCAGGGTCTGCAGGATGAACTGCTGGAACTGCAACGCAAGCTGAGCAAGACCATCGTGTTTGTCAGCCACGACCTCGATGAAGCACTCAAACTCGGCAGCCGCATCGCGATCATGAAAGACGGCCGGATCATCCAGTACAGCGTGCCGGAAGAAATCGTCCTCAACCCGGCGGACGACTATGTGCGCACCTTCGTCGCCCACACCAATCCGCTCAACGTGCTCTGCGGCCGCAGCCTGATGCGCACGCTGGACAAGTGCAAACGCATCAACGGCTCGGTGTGCCTCGATCCGGGCGGCGACTCGTGGCTGGACCTGGCCGAAGGCAACACCATCAAAGGCGCACGCCAGAACGGCTCGGTGCTGAACCTGCAGAACTGGGCACCGGGGCAAGCGGTGGAAGGCCTGGAGCGCAAACCGACGCTGGTGGACTCGAACATCGGCATGCGTGACGCGCTGCAGATCCGTTATCAGACCGGCAACAAGCTGGTGCTGCACGATAACAATCATGTGGTGGGGATTCTCGGTGACAGCGAGTTGTATCACGCGTTGGTGGGCAAGAATCTGGGGTAAACCCCGCAGACACAAAAACGCCGCGAGATTATCGCGGCGTGA
>NZ_WBRZ01000197.1:0-10285 GCF_008923895.1 Pseudomonas sp. GXM4 | reverse complement strand
CTCGCTCCCACAGGGTTATGTGTTCACTTCATGAAAATCGGTGCCATGACCCAAGCACTCATCGAACTTTCCGACCTTGGCTTCAACTGGCCCGGTCACCCGCCGCTGCTGGACATCCCGGCGTTTCGTCTGGAAGCCGGCGAAACCCTGTTTCTCAAAGGCCCCAGCGGCAGCGGCAAGACCACGCTGCTCGGCCTGCTTGGCGGGGTGCAGAAGCCCAATCGGGGCAGCATTCGCCTGCTCGGCCAGGAGCTGACCGAACTGTCTGCCGGCAAGCGCGATACGTTTCGCGTCGATCACACCGGCTACATTTTCCAGCAATTCAATCTGCTGCCGTTTCTCTCGGTGCGCGAGAACGTTGAGTTGCCGTGTCACTTCTCGAAACTGCGTGCGCAACGGGCGAAACAGCGCCATGGCAGCGTCGATCAGGCCGCCGCCACCCTGCTCGCGCACTTGGGTCTGAAAGACGAAAGCATCCTCAGCCGCCGCGCCGACTCGCTGTCCATCGGCCAGCAACAACGGGTCGCTGCCGCCCGCGCGTTGATCGGCCAACCGGAACTGGTGATCGCCGACGAACCGACCTCGGCACTGGATTACGACGCCCGCGAGAACTTCATTCGCCTGCTGTTTGCCGAGTGCCGCGAGGCCGGATCGAGTCTGTTGTTCGTCAGCCACGACCAGAGCCTGGCGCCGCTGTTCGACCGTCATCTGTCCCTGGCCGAACTCAATCGCGCCGCCACGTCCGCCGAGGTCTGAGATGTATCTGTTTCGTCTGGCCATGGCCAGCCTGGCCAACCGCCGTTTCACCGCATTGCTCACCGCCTTCGCCATTGCTCTTTCGGTGTGCCTGCTGCTCGCCGTCGAGCGTGTGCGCACCGAAGCCAAGGCGAGTTTCGCCAGCACCATCAGCGGTACTGACCTGATCGTCGGCGCTCGTTCGGGGTCGGTGAACCTGCTGCTGTATTCGGTGTTCCGCATCGGCAACGCTACCAACAACATCCGTTGGGACAGCTTTGAACACTTCGCCAACAACCCGAAAGTGAAGTGGGCAATCCCCATGTCCCTCGGCGATTCCCATCGCGGCTATCGCGTGATGGGCACCACCGAAGCCTACTTCGAGCACTACCAGTACGGGCGCCAGCAACACTTGGAGCTGGCCGACGGTCGCGCGTTTGCCACCGATCCTTTCGAAGTGGTGCTCGGTGCCGAAGTCGCCGAAGCGCTGCACTACAAGCTCGGCGACAAACTGGTACTGGCCCACGGCGTGGCGGCGATCAGCCTGGTCAAGCACGACGACAAACCCTTCACCGTGGTCGGCATTCTCCAGCGTACCGGCACGCCGGTGGACCGCACGTTGCACATCAGCCTCGGCGGCATGGAGGCGATTCACATCGACTGGCACAACGGTGTGCCGGCGCGCGGCAACGGGCGGATCAGCGCTGATCAGGCGCGCAACATGGACCTGACCCCGCAAGCGATCACCGCGTTCATGCTCGGCCTCAACAGCAAGATTTCCACCTTTGCCTTGCAGCGCGAGATCAACGAATACCGTGGCGAACCGATGCTGGCGATCCTGCCGGGCGTGGCCTTGCAGGAATTGTGGAGCCTGATGAGTACGGCCGAGAAAGCCTTGTTCGTGGTCTCGCTGTTCGTTGTGCTGACGGGGCTGATCGGCATGCTCACGGCGATTCTCACCAGCCTCAACGAACGTCGCCGGGAGATGGCGATTCTGCGTTCAGTGGGGGCGCGGCCGTGGCACATCGCAAGCCTGCTGGTGCTGGAAGCTTTCGCCCTGGCCCTGACCGGGGTGATCGCCGGGCTGGCGCTGCTGTACATCGGCATCGCCGCTGCGCAAGGGTACGTGCAGGCCAATTACGGTTTGTACCTGCCGCTGGCATGGCCGAGCGAGTATGAATGGACGCTGCTCGGTGGCATTCTGGCGGCCGCGCTGCTGATGGGCAGCGTGCCGGCCTGGCGCGCGTATCGCCAATCCCTGGCCGATGGCCTGTCGATCCGTTTATGAGGATGTTCACCATGCCCCGCGCCCTGCTTGCGCTGCTGATGCTGGTCGCCCTGCCCGTGTGGGCGGCGGCGCCGAAAGACCTGACCTGGTCGGAAATGATCCCGCCGGACGCCGCGCCGGAAGTACCCAACATGACCCCGCTGCACGACCTGTCGAAGATGGGCGACGCACTTTCCGCCGAGTCCGCACCAGCGGCCAAGCAGGACATGCCAAATGCGCCGGTCGTGAAGAGCCTCGACGGACAGAACATTCGCCTGCCCGGTTACATCGTGCCGCTGGAAGTCAGCGAAGAGGGGCGCACCACCGACTTTTTGCTGGTGCCGTATTTCGGCGCCTGCATCCACGTACCGCCACCGCCGTCGAACCAGATCGTCCATGTGAAAAGCGAACTGGGCGTGAAGCTCGATGAGCTGTATCAACCGTACTGGGTTGAAGGACCGTTGCAGGTGAAAGCCTCGAGCAGTGAACTGGCCGATGCCGGGTATCAAATGGAGGCGGAGAAGATTTATGCGTATGAGCTGCCGGAGTAAGTCCCGGTAGTTTTGTATTGTCCGCAGAGACCCCATCGCGGGCAAGCCCGCTCCCACAGGTTATGTGGGTGAGCAAAAAACTGACAAACAACTGGATCATTGTGGGAGCTGGCTTGCCAGCGATGGGGCCGAGATGAACGCCACAAAAAAACGGGCCTTCACTGTTTCATTGAGCTGAGTCAAAACACCGTATCAGACGGCTTCGTACCCTAGGACATCGAATTTTTATGTCCTTTCGGAGCCCCCATGAACAAGTCCTTGCTCAGCGCCCCGCTGTTTGCCCTCGCGCTCGCAGCCCCGCTCGCCCACGCCCACGAAGCCGGTGACATCCTCGTGCGCGCCGGTGCGATCACCGTCAACCCGAAGGCCGACAGCTCCAGCGTCAAGGTCGATCAGGGTCCGCTGAGCGGCACCAATCTGGGCGGCAAGGCGACCATGAGCAGCGACACTCAACTGGGTCTGAACTTCGCCTACATGCTCACCAACAACATCGGTATCGAACTGCTGGCAGCCACGCCGTTCGAGCATGACGTCAAGCTCAAGGGCACCGCCCTGCCCGCCGCCAACGGCAAGCTCGGCACGCTGAAGCACCTTCCGCCGACCCTCAGCGTCGTCTACTACCCACTGGATTCGAAATCGGCCTTCCAGCCGTATGTGGGTGGTGGCATCAACTACACCTGGATCTACGACGAACACGTCGGCAGCGAAGCCAGCGCCAACGGCTTCAGCAACTTCAAGGCGAAAAATTCCTGGGGCCTGGCCTGGCAGGTCGGCGCCGACTACATGATCACCGACAACATCATGCTCAACGCCCAGGTGCGCTACATCGATATCGACACCCGCGCGACCGTCGAGAACAACGCCGTCGCACCGGGCACCCGTGCACGGGTGAATGTGGATGTCGATCCGTTCATCTACATGGTCGGTCTGGGCTATAAGTTCTAAGTCGATTTTTTACTGAACGTTCACGTGGTGGTGAATGAGGCTTGGTGGCGGGCAGGCACAGACCTGACGAAGACCGTACGCAGTCGATCGGGGGATAACATTCCCTCCCCACAGGGATAGCGATATTCCGGCCGTGAAAAAGGCGCCTGTTGAAAGGCGCCTTTTTCATTTGGTGCTGAGTCATGTGGGGCGTTGGAGGCCCGGGCCCCTCACCCCAGCCCTCTCCCGGGGGAGAGGGAGCCGATTTGTGTGTTGTTCAAAACCTGAGTTCGACTGGGTATCGCAAGTCGGCGTACTTCTCACAAACACCTCAGTCAGTTCCCTCTCCCCCTGGGAGAGGGCTAGGGTGAGGGGCTTCTCAGGAGCGCCCGAGCAAGCGCGCCAGGCCCACACTCATCGGCGTCTGCGGCGGCATTTCAAAGCGCTGCAGCAAGCGTCGGTTATCCGCTCGCGAATGGCGGATATCACCCGAACGCGCCGGCCCGTAGCTCACGGGCGGCAGTTCACCGACCACTGATTTCAATGCTTCGAGCATCTGCTTCAGGCTCATCGCCTGATTCCAGCCAACATTGACCGCGCCTTCCTGTACATCAGGCTTTTCCAGCGCCTGCACCAGCAAATCGACCAGATCACCGACATAGAGGAAATCGCGAGTCTGCTCGCCATCGCCAAACACGGTGATCGGCAAACCCTTCGAGGCGCGCTCGCTGAAAATGCTGATCACCCCGGAATACGGCGAGGACGGATCCTGGCGTGGGCCGAAGATGTTGAAGAAGCGAAAAATTGCCGGTTCCAGGCCGTGCTGGCGACGGTAGAAATCGAAGTATTGCTCACCGGCCAGTTTGTCCGAGGCATAGGGTGTCAGCGGCGCTTTTGGCGTGTCTTCATCAATCGACTCGCCCTCGCCATTGTTGCCGTACACCGCCGCGCTGGAGGCGTACACCACGCGCTTGACCCCGGCCAGGCGCATGGCTTCGCAGACATTCAGGGTGCCGATGAAATTGCTCTGGTGGGTTTTCACCGGATCGTCCACCGAGGCCTGCACCGAAGCCACGGCCGCGAGATGCGCGACAGCGTTGCAACCTTGCATGGCGCGGGCGACCAAAGCGGCATCGGCGACATCGCCGACCACCAGTTCAACCTTGGGATTGTCCAGCGGCAGGTTGCTGCGCTTGCCGGTCGACAGGTCGTCAAGCACGCGTACCGCATAGCCCTTGGCGAGCAAGGCATCGGTCAGGTGCGAGCCGATGAATCCGGCGCCGCCAGTGATTAGAACCGTTCCTTCAGCCATGTCGATAGAACCTGTCCAGTAGACCCGGGAGTGCGGCACGCCAGGCGCGCGGCTTGATCCCGAAAGTGTGGAGAATTTTCTTGCAGGCCAGCACCGCGTGTTGCGGTTCTTCGGCGGCGTCCGGGCGCGCGGCGTGGGCCTGCGCGGTCGGTGCTTCGATCGCCAGCGGATGCAGGCTACGTGCTTCGGTGAGAATCGCCTGGCCCAGCGCCAGCGGTGTGGTCGCTTCGTGGCCGGCGTAATGGTAAGTGCCCCACAGCGGCGCGGCGCAGTCGAGTTGCTTGAGCACGGAGATGATCACTCGCGCGGCGTCATCGACCGGAGTCGGATTACCGCGCCGATCATCGGCCAGCAACAACTCTTCGGGTTGTTCCGCACGGGCGAGGAAGCGCCCGAGGGTGCCGTCCGGACTGTCGTCGAGCAGCCAGCCAAACCGCAGCAATACATGTTGCGGGCAGGTCGCGCGCACGCTTTGCTCGATGCGCCACAAGGCCTGACCGCGCAGGCCCAGCGGCACCGGTTCGTCTTTTTCGCTGTAGGCCGTGGCCCGCGAGCCGTCGAACACGCGATAGCTCGACGGCTGCACGAGGACAATGTTGTGGTGCTGGCACAGTTCGGCCAGACGCTCGATGGCGCGTTCCTG
Source organism: Pseudomonas sp. GXM4 (assembly GCF_008923895.1). Lineage (NCBI taxonomy): Bacteria > Pseudomonadati > Pseudomonadota > Gammaproteobacteria > Pseudomonadales > Pseudomonadaceae > Pseudomonas > Pseudomonas sp. GXM4. The sequence continues at coordinate 4,853 of NZ_WBRZ01000197.1, read as the reverse complement.
ACCGCTCATGCGGCTTTCGCTGACGCTCTCGGCCTGGAACCAGTCGAAATAGTAGGCGAGGTTGATCAACGCATCGGGACGGGTGTCGTCGAGCAGTTGGGTGAGGCTCGCGGCATCCCAGCCGTTTTCGGGCGGGCGGGGGGCGAGGAAACCGATGTCTTCTTCCGCACCGAGGCGAATCAGCGCCTGCCCAAGGGCATTTCCGCCGCCCAGTAACATAAGGCGCATTCGCATAGAGTCAGCAGGCCCAGTCTGATTGGAACGATGGCTTTGGCGACGGTTCTCGTGGAACCGTCGTCGATAATTGCCGGAATCGTTGCATTTTGCGGGTTTAGTGCGCAACCGTCATCCGTAAAGTGTAGATGCGGGGATTTGTATTGAGGCAACCGGCCTCATCGCTGGCAAGCCAGCTCCCACAGTTTTGTGCCAGGCATGAATCCTGTGGGAGTTGGCTTGCCGACGATAAGGGCCTGACTGTCGCTGAAGATCCCCAGCGGTACTTGCATCTTCCCGCCCCCGCCCGCATAACTTCAGTCATGAATCTGCCCCTCCCCGCCACCAGTGCGCTAGCCGGCTTTCACCCCGCCGTCAGCGCCTGGTTCAACAAGACTTTCCCGGCGGTCACCACCGCTCAGGCCCGTGCGTGGCCGTTGATCCGCCAGCGCCGGTCGACGCTGATCGCCGCGCCTACTGGCTCGGGCAAAACCCTGACCGCGTTCCTCGCCGTGCTTGATGAGCTTGTCCATCGAGGTCTGGAACAGCCCGATGGTTTGCCCGCCGAAACCCTGGTGGTCTATGTCTCGCCGCTGAAGGCACTGTCCAACGACATTCAGATCAACCTGCAGAATCCACTCGCCGGCATTACCGCGCAATTGCGCGAGATGGGCCTGCCGGAGCTGACCATCACTACCGCCGTACGAACCGGCGACACGCCGCAGAAAGACCGCGCCGCCATGCGCAAGACCGCGCCGCACATTCTGGTCACCACGCCGGAATCGCTGTACGTGCTGCTTGGCTCGGAATCCGGGCGCAGGATGCTCGGCACCACGCGCACGGTGATCATCGACGAAATCCACGCGATGGCAGCCGGCAAGCGTGGCAGTCATCTGTCCTTGAGCCTTGAACGGCTGCAAGCGTTGTGCGCCGAACCGCTGACCCGCATCGGCCTGTCCGCCACGCAGAAACCGGTAGAAGCCGTGGCGCAGTTCCTGGTCGGTCAGGATCGCCCCTGCGAAATCGTCGACATTGGCCACGCCCGCCCTCGGGATCTGGGCATCGAAGTGCCGCCGGTGCCGCTGTCGGCGGTGATGGCCAATGATGTCTGGGAACTGGTGTACGAGCGCCTCGCCGAACTCGCTCGCGAGCATCGCACCACACTGATTTTCGTCAACACCCGACGCCTTGCCGAGCGCCTCAGCCGGCATCTGAGCGAGCGCCTCGGCAAGCAGGCCGTGGCGGCGCACCATGGCAGCCTGGCCAAGGAGTTTCGCCTCGACGCCGAACAACGGCTCAAACGCGGCGAGCTGCAAGTGCTGATCGCCACGGCATCACTGGAACTGGGCATCGATATCGGTGAAGTCGACCTGGTCTGCCAGATCAGTTCGCCGCGTTCGATTGCTGCGTTTCTGCAAAGGGTTGGCCGTTCCGGACATCAGGTCGGCGGCACGCCCAAGGGTCGTTTGTTCGCCACTACCCGCGACGATCTGATCGAGTGCGCCGCCCTGCTCGACTGCGTGCGCCGGGGCGAGCTCGATACGCTGCACATTCCGGAAAAGCCGCTGGACGTGCTGGCGCAGCAGATCATTGCCGAGGTCAGTTGCCAGGAATGGTCGGAGGACGCGTTGCTGGCGATGTTCCGCCGAGCGTGGCCGTATCGCGATCTCGACGAAAAACACTATCAGGCCCTGCTGAGCATGCTCGCCGAGGGTTACAACGGTCGCCAGGGCATCCGCAGCGCCTACCTGCACCGCGATGCCGTCAGTCGCACCTTGCGTGGCCGGCGGGGCGCGCAACTGACCGCCGTGACCAGTGGCGGCACGATTCCGGACAACGCCGACTACAGCGTGCTGCTCGAACCGCAGGGTTTGAACATCGGCAGCGTCAACGAAGATTTCGCCGTGGAAAGTATCGCCGGCGACGTGTTCCAGCTCGGCAATACCTCGTACCGCATCCTGCGGGTAGAAAGCGGCAAAGTGCGCGTCGAGGATGCGCAGGGCATGCCGCCGACCATTCCGTTCTGGCTCGGCGAAGCGCCGGGGCGCAGTGATGAACTGTCGGCGGCCGTCGCGCGCCTGCAAGCGCAGTTGGACGAATTGCTCAGCGCCAGCCCCGGTAATCTGCAACCGGCGCTCGACTGGCTGACCACCATACTCGGCCTCAACCTCGCCAGCGCCGAGCAACTGGTCGAATATCTGGCGCGCGCGCGGCAAACCCTCGGCGCCCTGCCCTCGCAGGACACGCTGTTGATGGAGCGGTTTTTCGACGAGTCCGGCGGCACCCAATTGATCATTCACACGCCATTCGGCAGCCGCATCAACCGCGCCTGGGGCCTGGCCCTGCGCAAGCGTTTCTGCCGCACCTTCAACTTCGAGTTGCAGGCCGCCGCCAGCGAAGACGCGATCGTGCTGTCGCTGTCCACCAGTCACAGTTTTGAGCTCGACGAGGTCTGGCGTTACCTGCACAGCAACAGCGCCGAACACACCCTTATTCAAGCCGTGCTCGATGCGCCCTTGTTTGGCGTGCGCTGGCGCTGGAATGCCGGGGTGGCGCTGGCGTTGCCGCGCTTTACCGGCGGGCGCAAAGTCGCTCCGCAACTGCAACGGATGAAAAGCGAAGACCTGATCGCCAGCGTCTTCCCCGACCAGATCGCCTGCCTGGAAAACCTCGCCGGCGAGCGTGAAGTCCCCGAACATCCGTTGGTGGAACAGACCCTCGACGATTGCCTGCACGAAGCGATGGACAGCGAAGGCTGGCTGACCCTGCTGCGGCGCATGGAGCGTGGCGAGGTGCGCCTGATCGCCCGTGATTTGCCGGCACCGTCGCCACTGGCGGCAGAAATCCTCAGCGCCCGGCCGTACACGTTTCTCGACGACGCGCCGCTTGAGGAACGCCGCACCCAAGCGGTGATCAACCGGCGCTGGAGCGATCCGCAGTCGACCGATGACCTCGGCGCGCTGGACGCCGACGCGATCACGGCGGTGCGCGAAGAAGCCTGGCCGTCGCCCAATTCCATGGATGAAATGCACGAAGCGCTGATGAGCCTCGCCTGCATCAGTGACGCCGAAGCGCGCGCCAACGCGGGTTGGCCGGACTGGCTGCAAATGCTGATGGCCAGCGGCCGCGCCTGCCGGTTGCAGATCGACGCCGAGCATCAGTTGTGGCTGGCTCGCGAACGCCTGAGTTGCCTGCAGGCACTTTATCCACAAGCCACGTTGGCGAGCGCAGCAGTGGCGCTACCCGGATTCAACGAGGCGTGGACATTCGATGAAGCGCTGGTCGAAGTGATCCGCGCCCGCCTCGGTGCCTTTGGGCCAATCCCGTTGCCCGCCATTGCCGAGCCGCTCGCGCTGCCAGCCGCGCAAGTCAATCAGGCCCTCGCGCAACTGGAGCGTGAAGGTTATGTGTTGCGCGGCCAGTTCACGCCGAACAGCGCGATTGAAGAATGGTGCGAACGCCATCTGCTGGCGCGCGTCCATCGCTACACGGTCAAGCGCCTGCGCCGGGAAATCGAACCGGTGGCATTGCAGGACTTCATGCGTTTTCTGTTCGACTGGCAGCATCTGACGCCGGCCACCCAAGGTCAGGGCAGCGCGGTGCTGCCGGCGATTGTCGGCCAGTTCGAAGGTTACCCGGCGGCAGCTTCGGCGTGGGACAGCGACATCCTGCCGGCCCGCCTCAAGGACTATTCGCCGAGCTGGCTGGATGAACTGTGCCGCAACGGCAAACTGGTGTGGACGCGCATCAATGCGCGGCAGAAGGTCAGCGGCTCGGCATTGCGCAGTACGCCGATTGTGCTGCTGCCGCGCAGCCAAGTGGGTCTGTGGAGTGCATTGGCAGAACAGACACCAGTGAGTGAGTTATCGCCGAAAACACAGAAAGTCTTCGAGGCGCTGAGTCAGCATGGCGCGCTGTTTTTCGATGAGTTGATTCATGAAGCACGCCTGCTGCGCAGCGAACTGGAAATCGCCTTGCAGGAACTGGTCGCCGCAGGTTTGGTGAACGCCGACAGCTTCGCCGGCTTGCGTGCGCTAATCACTCCTGCAAGCAAGCGCCAGCAGCGCAGCAGTCGACGCGGACGCGGGGCGTTTATCGGCGGCATGGACGATGCTGGACGCTGGGCATTGCTGCGCCGGGGTTCGTCAGCCGATGCCGCCGAGACGCTCGAACATGTCGCCATGACCCTGCTGCGCCGCTATGGCGTGGTGTTCTGGCGTCTGCTGGAACGCGAAGCGGACTGGTTGCCGAGCTGGCGGGAATTGCTGCGCACCTTTCATCGTCTGGAGGCGCGGGGCGAGATTCGTGGCGGGCGGTTTGTCAGTGGTCTGGCTGGCGAGCAGTTTGCTTTGCCCGAAGCCATTCCCTTGCTGCGCGAAGTACGCCGACGCCCGCAGGACGGCAGCCTGGTGGCGGTGTGCGGAGTTGATCCATTGAATCTGGCCGGGACGTTGTTGCCCGGGGTGAAAGTGCCGGCGCTGGTGAGCAATCGGCTGGTGTATCGCGATGGGGTGCCGGTGGCCGCTATGGTTGCGGGCAAGCCGCAGATCTGGGGGGAATGGGATCAGGTGGTCGTTGAGCAGATAGGCAGGAAACTCATCCGCAATTGAGGGTCTGTTCTGGCCTCATCGCGGGCAAGC
>NZ_WBRZ01000196.1:0-10345 GCF_008923895.1 Pseudomonas sp. GXM4 | reverse complement strand
TTTGATTCGTGTGGATCAGAAAGCTTCGGGTTCAATTCCGGTGAAGATGTCGACGGTAATGTGGCTTCCCAGCTCCCCCCCTTCACGCGCCAGGCCGCAGGTTTTCAGGCCAGCCGACTGCGCAGCATCGAGCTCTTCGACGATGTCCGAGAGAAACAGGATCTCCCCCGCATCTACCCCAATTGCCTGCTGAATATGGCGATAAGACTGCGCCTCACGCTTCGGCCCCGATGTGGTGTCGAAATAGCCGCTGAACAGCGGCGTCAGATCCCCCGCCTCCGAGCAACCGAAGATCAGCTTCTGCGCCTGGATCGAGCCGGATGAGTAAACAAACAGTTGATAACCGGCCGCATGCCAACGTTGCAGCGCTTCAACGGCATCCGGATAAACATGCCCTTTCAGCTGCCCTGCCTGATAGCCCTGCGCCCAGACCATGCCCTGCAATGCCTTGAGCGGCGTGGCTTTGCGGTCTTCGGCGATCCAGCTCAAGAGGATTTCAACAACCCGTTCAACGTCAGCCAGCGGCTCATTGCTGTCTCGGCGCACGGCGTCGAGCTGTTCGGCGACATCAGCACGCGAAGCGTTCTGCCGCACAAAGTCGGGCAAATGTTTGGCGGCGTAGGGAAACAGCACGTCGAAGACGAAACTCACCGCGCTGGTGGTGCCTTCAATGTCGGTGAGGATGGCTTTGATCGACACGGTTTCAGTCCTCCAGACGCGGGAAGCGACCGGCGATGTCTTCGCCGGTGAAATTGGCAACCCAGCCTTCCGGGTTGTTGAACAGACGGATCGCCACAAAGTGCGGATGTTCGCCCATGTCGAACCAGTGCTTGGTGCCGGCCGGAACCGAGATCAGGTCGTTCTTTTCACAGAGCACGGCATAGACGTAATCGTCGATGTGCAGGGTAAACAAGCCACGACCGGCAACGAAAAATCGCACTTCGTCTTCGCCATGGCGGTGCTCTTCGAGGAACTTGGCGCGCAGTTCGGCTTTTTGCGGATGGTCGCTGTTGAGGCTGATCACGTCGACGGTGATGTAGCCGCGCTCGGTCATCAGCTTGTCGATCTGCTCTTTATAAGCGCTGATGACCTCTTCCTGACTGGCGCCGGGCTGGATCTTCGCGGCGGCCTGCCAGCGGTCGAAACGCACGCCCTGCTCGGCCAGCGTCGAGGCGATGTCTTCGAAATGGGTCAGCACCTTGTTGGGAATCTCAGGGCTGGAAACGTGATAAACGGACAGGCTGCTCATGGGCAATTCCTCGGTAGCGGCGGCGCCGTCCGGCTCTTGCAGACCGGTCGGGCGCCGCGTGGCATCAGGCAAACGGGCTGTTTCTGGTGAACTCAGCCTTTGCGGTTCATGACGCTGCGGGTTTTCAACTCGCATTCAAACAGGAATTCAAAGGCCTCGATCTGCCGCAGCGCGTCGCTCATCTGCGCGCCCCAGGTGTAGAGACCATGGCCGCGAATCAGATAACCGACGCAATCAGGATGGGCGTCGAGCCAAGGCTGCACCTTGGCGGCGAGGCGCGCAATGTCCTGATCGTTGTCAAAAATCGGCACACGCACCCGTGATTCATGGGTGGAAATGCCGCTGAAGGCTTTCTGCAATTCGTAGTCTTCGAACTCGATGAAATCTTCCGGGGTCAGACGCGACAGCACCGTGGCATTCACCGAATGGGTGTGCAACACCGCGCCGATTTCCGCGCGCCAGCGGTAGAGCTGGGTGTGCAGCAAGGTTTCGGCGGAGGGTTTCTTGCCCGGCTCCAGGCTATTGCCGGACAGATCGGTAGCGAGCACGTCATCCACAGCCAACTGGCCCTTGTGCTTGCCCGATACGGTCAACAGCGCTTCGCTCGGCGACAGGCGTGTCGAATAGTTGCTGCTGGTGGCTGGCGACCAGCCACGGCCATATAGAAAACGCCCGGCGTCAACGATCTGCTGGGCGAGCTGTTCACGGCTAAGGCTCATGGCCTGTCCTCTTGCATACATGTGGCAATGATAACGGCAGCGGCAAGCGCTGCGAGACTGGCAATACTAAAGGTCAATGTCGCGCCGAGGGCATTCCAGCTGTAGCCGGAATACAGCGCACCGAGCGCCCCGCCGGTGCCGGCCAGTGCCGCATACAGCGCCTGGCCCTGGCCTTGTTGGCGGGCGCCGAAACTACGTTGCACGAAAGCGATGGCAGCCGCATGAAAGCTGCCGAAAGTCGCTGCGTGCAGCACTTGAGCGAACAACAGCACCCAGAGAAATTCAGCGAACGACCCAAGCAGCACCCAGCGCAACGCCGCCAGCAGGAAACTCGCCAGCAGCACCCGGCGCAGGGAAAAGCGCGCCAGAATGCGGCTCATGGCCATGAACATCAGCACTTCCGCCACCACCCCCACGGCCCAGAGCAGGCCGATGACGCCACGGCTGTAACCGAGGCGCTCAAGGTGCAACGTCAGAAAGGTGTAATAAGGCCCGTGGCTGACCTGCATCAGCGCGACGCAAGCATAAAACGCCAGCACGCCGGGATGACGCAATTGCTTGAGAAAGCCCTCGCCCGCCGGCCGATTGCCTTGCGCCGGCTGTGCATTCGGCACCCACAGGCTACTCAGGACGATACCGGCCATGATCAGCACCAGCGCCGCCGGGTAGATGTCCAGGCTCAGCCATTCGAACAGCCGCCCCAGCACTACCACAGTGATGATGAAACCGATCGAGCCCCACAGGCGAATCTGGCTGTAGCGCGATGTTTGCCCCTGCAGATGCGCGAGGGTAATGACTTCGAACTGCGGCAGCACCGCGTGCCAGAAGAATGCATGCAGGGCCATGACCATCGCCAGCCAGGCGTAGGTCTGACTGACGAAGATCAGCGAAAAGGTCAGCAACGTGCACACAGCACCGAAGCGCACGATGGCCAGACGCCTGCCGGTGTAATCGCCGAGCCAACCCCAGATGTTCGGCGCCACGCAGCGCATCAGCATCGGAATCGCCACCAGCTCGCCGATGCGCGCGGCACTGAAGCCGAGGTGATCGAAGTACAGCGCCAGAAACGGCGCTGTCGAACCGAGCAAGGCGAAATAGAACAGATAGAAACTGGACAGCCGCCAGTAAGGAAGCGCCGCCACGCCGGTTATGCCGCGACGGCTTTGAGCGCAGCCATCAGAGCTGGCCCAGCACCGGCGTGCTCACGCGCACATCGGCGTTCTGCCCACGGTGGCGCAGCAGGTGATCCATCAGCACGATGGCCATCATCGCCTCGGCGATCGGCGTCGCGCGGATGCCGACGCATGGGTCGTGACGACCCTTGGTGATCACATCGACCGGGTTGCCATTCACGTCGATCGAGCGGCCCGGCGTAGTAATGCTCGAGGTCGGTTTCAACGCCAGATGCGCAACGATCGGTTGACCAGACGAGATGCCGCCGAGGATGCCGCCGGCGTTGTTGCTGAGAAAACCCTCCGGCGTCAGTTCATCGCGGTGTTCGGTACCACGCTGGGCGACACAGGCGAACCCGGCGCCGATCTCGACACCTTTGACCGCGTTGATGCTCATCAGCGCGTGGGCCAGTTCGGCGTCGAGGCGATCGAAAATCGGCTCGCCAAGACCCGGCATCACGCCTTCGGCGACCACGGTGATCTTCGCCCCGACCGAGTCCTGATCGCGGCGCAAATGGTCCATGTAGGCTTCCAGCTCCGGGACCTTGTCCGGGTCAGGACTGAAAAAGGCGTTTTCTTCGACCGAATCCCAGGTCTTGAACGGTATTTCGATCGGGCCAAGCTGGCTCATGTAGCCGCGAATGACGATGCCCTGACTGGCCAGATACTTCTTGGCGATCGCACCGGCCGCTACGCGCATGGCGGTTTCCCGCGCCGAACTGCGGCCACCGCCGCGATAATCGCGCTCGCCGTATTTGTGGTGATAGGTGTAGTCGGCGTGAGCCGGGCGGAACAGGTCCTTGATCGCCGAGTAGTCCTTGGACTTCTGGTCGGTGTTGCGAATCAGCAGGCCGATCGAGCAACCGGTGGTGCGGCCCTCGAACACGCCGGAGAGGATTTCGACTTCATCGGCTTCTTGGCGCTGGGTGGTGTGGCGGCTGGTGCCAGGCTTGCGGCGATCGAGGTCGCGCTGCAGATCTTCCAGGGAAATCTCCAGACCCGGCGGGCAGCCGTCGACAATGGCGACCAACGCCGGACCATGGCTTTCGCCAGCGGTGGTGACAGTGAACAACTTGCCGTAGGTATTGCCGGACATGCAGGACGCTCCGTGAAATCAAACCCGAATTCTTGATGCGCGCCAGTATACGCAGGCTAACCGAGTAGTTCATCCTCGAACCTTAGTGGTGCTGGCGAGTCCAACCGGCACCTTGACCAATGATGGCGTGATGATGCTGCGAGTTCTGATCTTGAGTCTTACCCTCTTTACCGGCTTTGCCCAAGCGACAGTCCTACAGCGCCCGGTCACTCTGGACACCGGCAGCGGCGAACTTTTCGGTTCGCTGTTGCTGCCCAAGTCCGACAGCCCGGTGCCGATTGTTCTGATGATTTCTGGCTCGGGTCCTACAGATCGCGACGGAAACAACCCCGACGGCGGGCGCAATGACAGCCTCAAGCGCTTGGCCTGGGTGCTGGCCAAACACAACATCGCCAGCGTGCGCTATGACAAGCGCGGCGTCGCCGCGAGCCTGGCGGCCGCTCCTGATGAACGTGATTTGTCTGTAGAAGGCTACGCGGCGGACGCCGTGGCGTGGGGGCAGAAGCTCAAGGCCGATCCGCGTTTCGGCAAACTGATTCTGCTCGGCCACAGCGAAGGCGCGCTGATTGCCAGCCTCGCCGCGCCGAAACTGGACGCAGCGGCGGTGATCTCGCTGTCCGGCAGCGCGCGCCCGGTCGATCAGGTAATCCGCGAACAGTTGGCGCGCAGCCTGCCGCCGCCACTGATGCTGCGCAGCAACGAACTGCTCGACAGCCTAAAGGCCGGCCACACCGATGACAACGTGCCGCAACCGTTGCAGGTGATCTTTCGCCCGAGCGTGCAGCCGTACCTGATTTCGCTGTTCCGTCAGGACCCGGCGCAAGCCTTTGCCCAGCTGAAAATGCCGGCACTGATCGTTCAGGGCAGCAACGACATTCAGGTCGGCACCGAAGACGCGAAGCTGCTCAAGGCGGCGAAACCGGACGCGCAACTGACGGTGATCGAAGGCATGAATCATGTGCTGCGCATCGTCCACAACGACATGAAGCGGCAATTGGCCTCCTACAAGGACCCGAATTTGCCCCTGGCCGCCGAACTGGGCGCCGCCGTCATCGAATTTATTGACGGAATTCGTGCAAGTTAACTGCGTTTTACCCTCCAGCCTCACAGAAAACGGCCGATAAGCCTTTGTCGCCAGCGCAACGTCTGGCGGCAAGCAGGGCTTGGACAGGATCTCGCCGTTATGACTGAAACCCAGACTTCACCCGACACCAGCGCTGAAAAAGACGCACCGCCAGCGGTCGAACTGCCGTGGGCGGATGTTCAGGCCGAGCACCACAAGATGCTCCGCCTGGCGCCGCTGCAGACCGACCGCAACACCGGTGGCCGGCCGTTGCGCTTTGTCGAATTCGGTTACGCCGAGCGCAACAGCAAAGAGCGCAGCCTGATGCGCATGGCGATCAAGCTGCCCAACCAGCGTGTGCGCAAAGAACAAAATCATCTTGATGTGTGGGTCGACCACGCGAGCAAACGTGTGAGTTTCGGTCCCGACAGTGGCTTGCAGGTCGAACCGCTGAATCGCGGCATTGGTCGTTTCATGGCCGCGCAAGGCATCAATTGGGCGAAAAAGCGCTGGCCCGGCTATACCGTCGACGGCATCGACCTGAACAACAAGGATGCGCTCAACGAAGACACTCGCTTGCGCCGCGACCATTTCCTGCGCGTGCACGGTTTCGATGTGGCTTACGCCGATGCCCAGCATTTGAAAGGCAGCATCAAGGCTGTGCAGGTCGGTGACCTGCTGGGTGACTGGAACAGCGAAAAACTGCAGATCGTCGAGATTCTTGAAGCCGCGCAGATGCTGCAGCAGGCCGAACAGAATCTGGCTGAGCAGGAAGTGAAACTGAAGAAGCAGGAAGAGAAAGTCAGCAAGTTCAAGCGTGAAGACGCCGGGTTGCGCTTCACCATTACGTGTCTGGTGGCGTTTGCGGTGTTTCAGGCGGGGTTGTTGATCTGGATTGCTACGCACCGGTAGATCAAAAGATCGCAGCCTCCGGCAGCTCCTACACTGGAATGATGGACATCCTGCAGGAGCTGCCGAAGGCTGCGATCCGATCGTTCCCATGCTCTGCGTGGGAATGCAGCCCGGGACGCTCTGCGTCCCTAAAAGAGGTCAGACGCGAGCTGCGAAAAGTGCCTGATGCGCGCGGCACTGCTCGGCTGTCAGCATGAACACGCCATGCCCGCCGCGCTGGAACTCCAGCCAGGCGAAATCGACTTCCGGGTACAACGCCTCGACGTGCACCTGGCTGTTGCCCACCTCGACAATCAACAAACCTTTCTCGGTCAGGTGATCCGCCGCTTCGGCGAGCATGCGCCGGACCAGATTCAGACCATCATCACCGCAGGCCAGACCGAGTTCAGGCTCGTGCTGATATTCGTCCGGCATGTCGGCGAAATCTTCCGCATCGACGTAGGGCGGGTTCGACACGATCAGGTCGAAACGCTGACCCGGCAAGCCGTCGAAACCATCACCCTGCACGGTATAGACGCGCTCATCGACGCCATGGCGCTCGATGTTCTGGTTGGCCACTTCCAGCGCTTCGAACGACAGGTCCGCGAGCACCACTTCGGCATTCTGGAATTCGTAAGCGCAGGCAATGCCGATGCAGCCGGAACCCGTGCACAGGTCGAGAATTCGCGCCGGCTCGCTGCCGATCCACGGCGCAAAGCGGTTTTCGATCAGCTCACCAATCGGCGAACGCGGGATCAGCACGCGCGGGTCGACGATGAACGACATGCCGCAGAACCACGCCTCGCCGAGCAGGTAGGCGGTGGGAACGCGATCTTCGATGCGGCGCTTGAGCAAGCGCTGCAGATTGACCAGTTCGTCATCTTCCAGCGCGCAATCAAGATAGCTGTCGGCGATTTCCCAAGGCAGGTGCAAAGCGCCCAGCACCAATTGGCGCGCCTCGTCCCAGGCGTTGTCGGTGCCATGACCGAAAAACAGATCCTCCCCATGGAAGCGGCTGACGGCCCAACGGATGTGGTCGCGCAGGGTACGAAGTCGGGAAGTGATCACGGCGTAGAACTCCAGAAAAAACGACTGGCGATTCTAGCAGCCAAAACGCGCGACGACGACGCAGGAAAAACCGTGCGGTAACGGTAGGAGATTTCTTTTTTTTGCATCAGGCATTGAACGGAACGTGTAACTTGACAAGGCTGCAGGCCAAGAACGACGGCGCCTACGATGGTAGCGATTCACAGAACCGCTCAGCCAGAGGACAATGTCGCAAAAGCCCCACCCCGAGGAGCCCCAGAATGTCCGTTCCAAAAACGATGTTTCAACTCAGCGGTCGCGGTTACGCAGCGGCCACCCTGAGCCATGCCACCGTGGTCATCATCGATGCCCAGAAGGAATACCTCAGTGGCCCGCTGGCCCTGAGCGGCATGGACGCGGCCGTCGCGAACATCAAACAAGTGGTTGCCGCAGCCCGTGCCGCCGGTCGGCCGATCGTGCACGTGCGTCATCTCGGCACCGTTGGTGGCCTGTTCGACCCGCAGGGCGAACGTGGCGAATTCATCCCCGGTCTCGAACCGCAAGGCGATGAAACCATTATCGGCAAACTGCTGCCGAGCGCATTCCATGGCACCGAACTGCTCGAGCGCCTGCAGAACCTCGGCTCTCTGGACCTGATCGTTTGCGGATTCATGAGTCACTCCAGCGTCAGCACCACGGTGCGCGCGGCAAAGAACCTCGGTTTCCGCTGCACCCTGGTCGAAGACGCCTGCGCGACCCGCGATCTGCCGTTCAAGGGCGGCGTGCTCAGCGCCGAACGCGTGCAGGAAGCGGAAATGGCGATCATGGCTGACAACTTCGCCACGCTGGCCAAGACTCAGGACCTGATCTGATCCTGCCCTTGTGAGCGGTGCACGGCGCCGCTCATCCGCTATATCCGCTGATTTGCCGCAAATGCCATAGCCTCAGGAACAACCCGGTCAACTCCCGGTCGAAGGGCCGATACCATTGAGGAAGGTCGGAATGAAGTTATCCGATGGATTTGACGCACGCCGTTTGCGGCCCAAAGGCCAAAGCAACTGGCGTTTTCGATTTGGCGCGGCGATCTCGGCCATTCTGGCGACGTTCGGCGTGCTGCTGGCGATGGCCGGCGCCGCCAGCCTGCTCGGCCGCCCGCCGGCGCTGGGTGACCTGAACGCGTCGCCGCTGGGTTCGGCAATCATGCTCGCCGTCGGCTTGCTGTTTCTGTATTTCGGCGTTGCCCTGTGGCGCCGCTGCCGCCGTCGCGCACGGCAATCGCGGGAACTGAACATGTCCCCGCATCTGATGAAAAAACACGACTGACCCAACGGCCTGGCTTTTTGCCGGGCCGTTTTCTGTCGACTTGGGTAAACTGGCCGCCCTTCGCGGAGGCTGACATGCAAGACGACGATTTTTCTCTGTTCAAAAGTGCGATCCAGGGCGTCAAGCCGATCAAGCACGACCGCGCCGACACCGGCAAACCCAAGGCTGACCGCGCGCAGATCGCCAAGCTGCGTCAGTCCGCCACCGTGCGCAGCGACACCACCATCATTGACGGCCTCTCCGACCAGTTCGTGATCGACGTCGGCCCGGAAGACGAGCTGATGTGGTCTCGCGACGGCGTACAGGAAAGCCAGATGCGCAAGCTCAAGGTCGGGCAGATCCCGTTCGAAGGCAGTCTCGACCTGCACGGCATGAGCGTGGAAAAGGCTCGGGAAACACTTTGGGCATTTCTTGCCGAAGCGACCAAATTCGAAATCCGCTGCGTGCGCGTGACGCACGGCAAGGCTGTGCGCCTGGATGGCAAGCGCCCGATGATCAAAAGCCACGTCAATACCTGGCTGCGCCAGCATGCGCAAGTGCTCGGTTTCTGCTCGTGCCAGGCCAAACACGGCGGTGCCGGCGCGGTTTATGTGATGCTGAAACGGACGATGATGGAAGGCCGCGACGAATAAAGCCGTCACACCGAACTTGCAGGGTTGTGTCCGCCACCGTACCCTTGCCCTTTGCGAAAATCCCCACAGGTAGTTTCATGTCCCTGGAACAGAATTACACCGCGATTCTCGGCCAATTGGGCGAGGACGTGTCCCGCGAGGGCCTGCTCGACACGCCAAAGCGTGCCGCCAAAGCCATGCAGTACCTCTGCCGCGGTTATGCACAGACGCTCGAAGAGGTCACCAACGGTGCCCTGTTCAGCTCCGACAACAGCGAGATGGTGCTGGTCAAGGACATCGAGCTGTATTCGTTGTGCGAACACCACCTGCTGCCGTTCATCGGCAAGGCGCATGTCGCCTACATCCCGAGCGGCAAAGTACTGGGCCTGTCGAAGGTTGCGCGGATCGTCGATATGTACGCGCGCCGCCTGCAGATTCAGGAAAACCTCAGCCGCCAGATCGCCGATGCGGTAATGCAAGTCACCGGCGCGCTGGGCGTGGCCGTGGTTATCGAAGCCAAGCACATGTGCATGATGATGCGCGGCGTCGAAAAGCAGAATTCGTCGATGATCACTTCGGTGATGCTCGGTGAATTCCGTGAAAACGCGGCAACCCGTAGCGAATTCCTCAGCCTCATCAAGTAGTTCGCAACAGAAAAGAACCGGCATTGATCGCCGGTTTTTTTTCGCCTGTGAAAAATCGGGTAAGCTGCGCGCCTTTCTTCATTTGCACCGTGAGGCTTTCAACGTGTTCGTCAAAGCGCTTCGTGTCGGCCTCGGCCAACTGGTTATCTTCGTCGATTTCATCACCCGCCCGGGCAAGACAAAACGCCCCGCTGCTGCTCAGGCACAAGTCGACGCTGCCGCGAAAGATCTGACTCTGTACCAATTTCACGCCTGCCCGTTCTGCGTGAAAACCCGCCGCGCCCTGCATCGTCTGAATGTGCCGGTGGCGCTGAAAGACGCGAAGAACAACGAGCAGGATCGCCAGACCCTGCTGGAACAGGGTGGCCGGATCAAAGTGCCTTGCCTGCGTATTGAAGAGAACGGGCAAACCACCTGGATGTATGAATCCAAGGTGATTATCGATTATCTGGATAAGCGGTTTGCGGCGGTCTGACATTGATGTGCTGTGGCTGATGGCGCCATCGCTGGCAAGCCAGCTCCCACATTGATCTCAGGTTGTAGACAAGAAT
>NZ_WBRZ01000195.1:0-10465 GCF_008923895.1 Pseudomonas sp. GXM4 | reverse complement strand
GCTGGCTTACCAGCGATTGGGGCGACTCGGTTTCAGATCAGAGCTTGGCCGCTGGACGCCCCGGCTTCTTGGTCTGCAACAAATGCGAGAACACCGCATGCAGATCATCCGACGCGCCTTCCTCGTCGAGGTTGAGCTTGCTGTCGATGTGATCCATGTGATGCATCATCAGGTTCACCGCCAGTTCACCGTCGCGCTTTTCGATGGCGTCGATCAACTGGGTGTGTTCGTCGTACGAACAATGCGAGCGGTTGCCGCTTTCGTACTGGGCGATGATCAATGAAGTCTGCGACACCAGGCTGCGCTGGAAGCTGATCAACGGTGCGTTCATTGCCGCTTCCGCCAGTTTCAGGTGGAATTCGCCCGACAGACGAATACCGGCACCGCGATCGCCACGGGAGAAGCTGTCGCGCTCGTCGTTGACCATCTGCCGCAGTTCGGCGATCTGCTCGGCCGTGGCATGTTGCACCGCCAGTTCAGTGATCGCCCGCTCGACCAGACGCCGAGCGAGAAACACCTGACGCGCCTCTTCAACGCTCGGGCTGGCGACCACGGCGCCACGGTTCGGCCGCAACAGCACCACGCCTTCATGGGCCAGACGCGACAGCGCGCGACGAATGATGGTGCGGCTGACCCCGAAGATTTCCCCCAGCGCTTCTTCGCTCAACTTGGTACCGGGCGCCAGGCGCTGTTCGAGGATGGCCTCGAAGATATGCGCGTAGACAATATCGTCCTGGGTTCCGCTGCGGCCGGCTTTGCCTGCTCGCGGTTGTTTCTTGAGGGGTTGCAACTGTTCGTTCATGGGCACTCGAGTCGGGAAAACTGCGGCGAATAGACCGTGACTGTAATACGGCACAGTAGGTCGCTGGCAAGTATCGCGTAAAAAACAGCGCGATTGTACACAATGAATGGTGGCAACACGACTGTACGGCTGTTTGCGCCTGCGGCTGTATTGCAACGCTGGGTTACGTTTGAGTTTAGGCTTGATCGCAGAATCCGCCTTCTACGCACAATCCCCTTATGTAGGAGCTGCCGAAGGCTGCGATCTCTTGATCTTGCTTCTTAAAATCAACGTCAAAAGATCGCAGCCTTCGGCAGCTCCTACAGGGGATGTGTTGTGGCGGACATCTCCATTGGTATAAGGAACACCGCCGTCATGACCGACGCCACCCACGCCCGCCTGCGCCCTCTGGCCGACACTTCGCCTTCCGCCATCGTCGCCGGTTTCATCGCGATGATGACCGGTTACACCAGTTCGCTGGTGCTGATGTTCCAGGCCGGGCAAGCGGCCGGGCTGACCAGCGGGCAGATTTCCTCGTGGATCTGGGCGATTTCGATCGGCATGGCTGTGTGTTCGATCGGCCTGTCGCTGCGCTATCGCACACCGATCACCATCGCCTGGTCGACCCCCGGCGCGGCGTTGCTGATCACCAGCCTGGGCGGCGTCAGTTACGGCGAGGCGATCGGCGCCTACATCACGTGCGCGGTACTGGTAACGATCTGCGGCCTGACCGGCAGCTTCGAACGGCTGGTAAAAAAGATCCCGGCCTCTCTGGCGGCGGCTCTGCTGGCAGGGATTCTGTTCAAGATCGGCAGCGAAATCTTCGTCGCCGCGCAACACCGTACCGGGCTGGTGCTGGGAATGTTCTTCACTTATCTGCTGGTCAAGCGCCTGTCACCACGCTATGCGGTGCTCGCGGCGCTGCTGATCGGCACTGCGCTGTCGGGCTTCATGGGGCTGCTGGATTTCAGCGGCTTTCACCTGGAGGTCGCCACCCCGGTCTGGACCACGCCGCACTTCTCTCTGGCCGCAACCATCAGCATCGGCATTCCGCTGTTCGTGGTGGCGATGACCTCGCAGAACATGCCCGGCATCGCCGTGCTCCGCGCCGATGGCTATAACGTCCCGGCCTCGCCACTGATCACCACCACCGGCATTGCCTCGCTGCTGTTGGCGCCGTTCGGCTCCCACGGCATCAACCTCGCGGCGATCAGCGCGGCGATCTGCACCGGCCCGCATGCCCATGAAGATCGCAACAAGCGCTACACCGCAGCGGTGTGGTGCGGGGTGTTCTACGGGATTGCCGGGGTCTTCGGCGCGACGTTGGCGGCATTGTTTGCGGCGTTGCCGAAAGAACTGGTGCTGTCGATTGCCGCGCTGGCGCTGTTCGGCTCGATCATCAATGGCTTGAGCATTGCCATGAGCGAGGTGAAGGAACGGGAAGCGGCGTTGATCACCTTTATGGTCACGGCGTCGGGGCTGACACTGTTTTCCATTGGTTCGGCGTTTTGGGGGATTGTGGCGGGGGTCTTGACGCTGGTGATTTTGAATTGGCGCAGAGCTTAAGTAAAAAGCCCCTCACCCTAACCCTCTCCCAAAGGGAGAGGGGACTGACCTAGGTGCTCGGAAGATATACGCCGACGAGGGATACCAAGTCGAACTCACATCCCGAAAAGCCCACAGATCGGCTCCCTCTCCCTCGGGAGAGGGCTGGGGTGAGGGGCGAGTCCACCATCAAATCCAAGCCGTATCACCTAAACACCAGGCGAAAAAAAAACGGCGACCCTCAGGTCGCCGTTTTTTTCAGTATCACTTAGCCGCGTTGATCGGCTTTTCCGGATACCACACGTCCAGCAGCGGGCTGACTTCGTACTTGGTCAGCTCGGAGCGGTTTTTCAGCCAGGCTTCAACGGCAGCGCGCTGCTCTTCGTTGACCGAGCCACGCTTCTGCAGGCACACCAGACCGAAGTCGTCGCCGCCAACATAACCCAGACCGTTGGCTTCCATGGCTTCTTTGATGAATGCTTCGAGGAAAGCGTCAATGGCTTCTTCGGACAAGTCTTCTTTGAAGTCCAGGTTCAGTTCGAAACCCAGCTCTTGAAATTCATCAACGCACAGTTTTTTGCGCAGACGCTGGGAACGGTTAGTCGCCATTGGAACAATCCTCTTAAGTAATAACGGCCGGCACTTTACCAGTTTAAGCCGGCGATTGCCCGACTCTCTGGTCGCTGCGGCCGACCGCCTGTAAAAAAATAAGCGATTGGCCGGTCGCGACACGGCACAAGCTGTTACAGCTTGGGGCATAATGCCGACACTTTCATGACCACTGAGGGCCTTTTCATCCATGTCCTCGTCTTTTTCCCCCTCTTTTGCAGGGTTTTATTGCATATGATCAAATCGTTGCGTCCACTGTTTCTCGCCGGCCTTCTTTTGCCTCTGGCCCTGCCTGTCTCCGCTGCCACTATCAACACTTCCCTCACCCCGAACGTCGAAAAAGCCCTCAAGGCCAGCAAGTTGCAGCCCACTGCGCTGTCGCTGGTGATGGTGCCGCTCGACGGTCCGGGCACGCCGACCGTGTTCAATGCCGACGTCTCGGTCAATCCGGCCTCGACGATGAAACTGGTCACCACTTACGCGGCGCTGGAAATGCTCGGCCCCAACCATCAGTGGAAAACCGAGTTCTACACCGATGGCACCCTGAGCGGCGGCATTCTCAACGGCAACCTTTACCTCAAGGGTGGCGGTGACCCGAAGCTGAACATGGAAAAACTCTGGCTGCTGATGCGCGACCTGCGCGCCAACGGCGTGACCCAGATCACCGGCGATCTGATCCTCGACCGCAACTTCTTCGTGCAGCCGCAATTGCCGGAATTCAACGATGACGGCAACGACGACAACAAGCCGTTCCTGGTCAAACCCGATTCCCTGCTGGTCAACCTCAAGGCCCTGCGCTTTGTTGCGCGCAATGACGGTGGCCGCGTACTGATTTCGGTTGAGCCGCCGATTGCCAGCATTCGTATCGAAAACACCGTCAAGGCGCTGCCGTCCAAGCAATGCACCGGCGGCGTGCGCTATAACCCGGTGCCGCAGGCCGATGGCAGCGTGACCGTAACCGTCGGCGGCCAGTTGGGCGAAGGCTGCAGTTCGCAGACCTACCTGTCGTTGCTCGACCACGCGACCTACACCGCCGGCGCCGTGCGGGCGATCTGGAAGGAGCTGGGTGGCAGCATCCAGGGCAAGGATCGTCTGGCACCGACGCCGAGCGGCGCCAAACTGCTCGCCCGCGCGTACTCGCCGGATCTGGCCGAGATCATCCGCGACATCAACAAATACAGTAACAACACCATGGCCCAGCAGCTGTTCCTCAGTCTTGGCCAGCGTTTCCGCAACGATGCCGATGGTGACGACGCCCGGGCTGCGCAACGCGTGGTGCGGCAGTGGCTGGCGAAGAAAGGCATCACCGCGCCGCATCTGGTGATGGAGAACGGCTCCGGTCTGTCGCGGGCCGAGCGGGTCAGCGCGCGTGAGATGGCCAACATGCTGCAGGCCGCCTGGCATAGCCCGTACGCCGCCGAGTACATCAGCTCGCTGCCGATTGCCGGCACCGACGGCACCATGCGCAAACGTCTGAAAACCACGGCGATGCGCGGCGAAGCCCACGTCAAGACCGGTACCCTGAACACCGTGCGCGCGATTGCCGGTTTCAGCCGTGATGTGAATGGCAATACCTGGGCGGTGGTAGCGATCCTCAACGACAAGGCCCCGTTCGGCGCCTCGTCGGTGCTCGATCAGGTGCTGCTGGATCTGTACAAACAGCCGAAACTGCCGCAGACCGCTTCGGTGCTGTAACCCAATCCAAGCCACACCACAAAACCCTGTGGGAGCTGGCTTGCCAGCGATAGCGGACTGTCAGTCACCGAATATGCTGACTGGAATAACCCTATCGCTGGCAAGCCAGCTCCCACAGGTTTGTGGTGTATCGAGCATCAGCGGCTCAGCTCATCTCCCGCTCAACCCGATCCCGGCCATTCTGCTTCGCCGCGTAGACCCCTGAGTCAGCGCGCAGCAACAGCGCATCTGCGCCCTCCCCCGGGCGCCAGCTGGCGATGCCGAAACTGGCGGTGACCAAGCCGACCACGTCTACCGGCGCGCTACGCAAACCTTCCCACAACTCCATCGCCAGCATGTAGGCGTGTTCGCCGTCGATGTCCGGGCACAGCACCATGAACTCTTCACCGCCCAAACGGCAGAACACGTCGGTGCGGCGCAGGCGATGGCCGATCCGCTCGCAGACTGCCTGCAGCACGCGGTCGCCGACGGCGTGGCCGAACTGATCGTTGATGCGTTTGAAGTGGTCGATGTCGAGCATGATCACCGACAACTCACCGCCGCCACGCTCGACCCGGGCCATTTCGGTGGTCAGGCGTTCCTGGAAATAGCGGCGGTTGTGAATGCCGGTCAGCGAGTCGGTGATCGACAACGCGCGCAATTCTTCTTCCACGCGCTTGAGATCGGAGATATCCGAGATATAACCGTGCCACAGCACTCCGCCGCCCGGCAGCTCTTCCGGTGTCGCCTCGCCGCGGACCCAGCGCAGACCGCGCTCGGGCAGTTGCACGCGGTACTCCTCGCGCCAGGGGCTGAGGTTTTCCGCCGATTCGCGGATCGAGCTGCGCACGCGAATCGCATCCTGCGGGTGGATACGACTGAAGATCGCCTCGGAGTCGAGCAGCAGCACATCCGGCTCCAGCTCGTAGATTTCGCGGATGCCATCGCTGGCGTAGATCACGCTGAAGCGTCCGTCGAATTCCATCTTGAATTGGTAGATGCCACCGGGAACATGGGCGCTGAGCTTCTTCAGCAACGTGTCGCGTGCTGCCAGCACCTCGTGCACGCGTTTGCGTTCGGTGATGTCGATGCAGATCGCCAGATGACCGACCCACAGGCCTTGCTCGTCAAGCACCGGGGTGGCGAGCATGTTCACCGGCAGGTGACTGCCATCGCTGCGCACCAGCGTCCACTCGCGCGCTTCATGGCCGCCGACTTCGCCGCCCTCGACCAGCATCGCGTGGCAAGTCGGAATACTTTTGCCGTAGCGCGCACTCAACTCGGCCGAACGCGCCGCCAGTTCCCGTGGCAAATGCAGGTTCTCCAAGGTCATGCGCCCGACCACTTCGGCGCTGCTGTAGCCGAGCATTTGCTCGGCGCCGGGATTGAAAGTGTTGATCACCCCGCGCAGGTCGGTGGCAATGATCGCGACCTGAGTGGCGGCATTCAGCACGCCGCGCAACTGACCGTGGGTGCCGCGCAGTTCCTGCTCGCGCTCGTGCAATTCCTGGGTGCGCACCTCGACCAGGCGCACCGCGCGCTGGCGCTGGCTGACCAGCACGTAAAGCAAGGCGCTGAGCAGTGCGCTGAGCAAGCCGCCCAGAATGATCACGCTGCCCACCGACGAATGGTTGGCTTGCATGAACGCTTCGCTCGGCAGGATATCGACCTGATAGTCGTGATCGGCCATGCGCAGCAAGCGCGTCGCTGCCAAATCGCCGGGCACCGCCTCGTTGCTCGATTCGAACAGCGCTTCGTGCTGATCCTGGGTCGACAGGTCGAGAATGCGCACCGACAGATAATCGTGCAGGGCATCGGGCAATCCGTCGGCGAGCAACTGGCGCATGCTGATCACCGCCATCACATAGCCGAACGGCTGCGACTCTCCAGCGCGACTGACCGGCGCCAGCAGCAGCACACCACGCGCATACGACGGCTCAATCCCGACCAGATGCATCGGTTGCGACACCGCCATGCTGCCGAGCTGGTCGGCGCGTTGCAGGGTTTCGCGGCGCAAGGGTTGGGCGAGCAAGTCGTAGCCCAGCGGTGGCGCCAGTCGGCTCTGGGTTTGCGTGTAGAGCACCGGCACGTATTCGTCGCGCGGCGGCGCCAGTTGCAATTCGCCTTTGGCGTCCAGTTCGCGAATGGTGAATTCGCTCAGGCCTTCATCACGTACCTGCTGTTCAAAGGCGGCCCGTTCGGCACCACTGACTCGCGGCGCGTAAGTGTAGGCTTGGGTGCGCAGCAATAACGGTCGAGAGTAACCATCGAATTCAGCGCGGGACACCGATTCGGAGTTGGCGAAGAACCGCCGCAGACTATCGAGACGTTGCTCCTGGTCCTGAAAACGTTCGGCGATGCGGCTGTAGCGTTCATTGGCCAGCAGTTGGAAACGCTGACGCGATTGTTGCTGAAACTGATTGAAAGTGCCCCATGCGAGCAGCCCGGTGAGAATCCCGCCGGCAAGCAACACCAGCAAAGCGACCAGCCAGGCTGAGACGTCTTCACTGATGAAACCGAGGATTTTCGGGCGCACGGGGTGCAACGGCATAAGCACGACTCACTCCGCCAGATTTGCGGGAAAACCCCATTGGCGGTGTGTGAGTTATAGCTATTAGCCACTAATTTAGCTAGCACCGCTGGATCCACCGAGCCGTTAAAAATCAACGCTCTGTGGATCCAACCAGTGAAAGCGTCAACGAGCCGTGATTTTCCAGGCGCGGTGGATCTTGGTATTGCGGGCGAAATCCGGATCAATGGTCTGCGCACTGATTTCCTCGACCGCATAACGCTCGGCGAGGTTTTCCTCCAACTGGAACTTGCGGAAGTTGTTGGAGAAATACAGCACGCCACCCGGTGCCAGCCGCGCCATCGCCAAGTCGATCAACTGCACCTGATCGCGCTGCACATCGAAGATGCCTTCCATGCGCTTGGAGTTGGAGAACGTCGGCGGGTCGATGAAGATCAGGTCGTACTCGTCGCGGCTGCTTTCCAGCCACGCCATCACATCGCCCTGCTCCAGACGGTTCTTGTCCGAGAAGCCGTTCAGCGACAGGTTGCGCCGCGCCCAGTCCAGATAGGTTTTCGACAGATCGACGCTGGTGGTGCTGCGCGCGCCGCCCTTGGCCGCGTGCACGCTGGCGGTCGCGGTGTAGCAGAACAGATTGAGGAAGCGTTTGCCGGCCGCTTCTTTCTGGATACGCATGCGCATCGGCCGGTGATCGAGGAACAGGCCGGTGTCGAGGTAGTCGGTGAGGTTGACCAGCAACTTCACGCCACCTTCATTGACCTCGACGAACTTTCCCTGCGCCGCCTGACGCTCGTACTGCTTGGTGCCGCTCTGCCGCTCGCGGCGCTTGACCACCACGCGGTTCTTGTCGACGTTCAACGCCTGCGGAATGGCCGCCAGCGCATCGAACATGCGCGCCGAGGCTTTTTCCGGGTCGATGGATTTCGGCGCGGCGTATTCCTGAACGTGCACCCAGTCGTGGTACAGGTCGATGGCCATCGCGTATTCCGGCATGTCGGCATCGTAAACGCGGTAGCAATCGATGCCTTCGCGCTTGACCCACTTGCCCATCGCCTTGAGATTTTTCTGCAAGCGATTGGCAAACATCTGCCCGCCTTCACTCAAGCGCGGCTGCTCGATCACTGGCGCCGGGGCTGGCGTCGGCTTGATCGGGTTGCCGTTCTTGTTGAACTTGCGCTCTTGCGGCTCGTCCGGGGTCTGATCGTAAGCCGCTTGCTCGCGCTCGGCCTGACGCTGTTCCGGAGTGCGACGTTCGCCAGTGACGAACTGATCGGGCAGAACCTTGATCAGCAGCAGTTTGCACGGCAGCGCGCCGTTCCAGAACGAATACTGCTTATGGCTGCGAATGCCCATGCGCTTGCCCAGATCCGGGGCGCCGGTGAACACCGCCGCTTCCCAGTTCAGGCAGGCCTGACGCAGACGCTCGCCGAGGTTCTGGTAGAGATACAGCAGGCTGGCTTCGTCACCGAGACGCTCGCCGTACGGCGGGTTGCAGATCACCAGGCCTTTCTGGTTCTGGTCCGGGCGCGGCTCGAAGGTCGCCACTTCGCCCTGGTAGATCTTGATCCACTCGCTGAGGCCGGCGCGTTCAACGTTGTTGCGGCCTGGCTGAATCAATCGTGGATCGGCTTCATAACCACGAATCCACAGCGGCGGTTTGGCCAGACCGGCGGCGGCACGCTCGACGGCTTCTTCATGGAGTTTTTTCCACAGTGCCGGCACGTGACCGAGCCACGCGGTAAAGCCCCACTGCTCGCGGCGCAGGTTCGGCGCCATGTCGGCGGCGATCATCCCGGCTTCGACGAGGAACGTACCGACACCGCACATCGGGTCAGCCAGTGCGCCACCTTCGGCGGCAATGCGCGGCCAGCCGGAACGGATGAGGATTGCCGCCGCGAGGTTTTCCTTCAGCGGCGCCGCGCCCTGCTGCAAGCGATAGCCGCGCTGGTGCAGGCTGTGGCCGGACAGGTCGAGGGACAGAATCGCTTCGCCGCGATCCAGACGCAGGTGAATGCGCAGGTCCGGGTTGAGTTTGTCGATGGATGGACGATCGCCTTGCGGCGTGCGCAGTTTGTCGACGATGGCGTCTTTGACTTTCAGCGCGCCGAAGTGGGTGTTGTCGATGCCCGAGCCGTGGCCGCTGAACTCGACGGCCAGGGTGCCGTCGCTGAGCATGTGATCCTGCCAGTCGATGTCGAGCACGCCGTGGTAGAGGTCTTCGGCATCCTTCATCGGGAAACGCTTGAGCACCAGCAACACACGGTTGGCCAGACGCGACCAGAGGCACAGGCGATAGGCGGTTTCCATGGTCGCCATGCCACGCACGGCGGAGGTGTGCTCGCGCGCTTCTTCAAGGCCAAGCCCGACGGCTTCCTCGATGAGCAGGCCTTCAAGGCCTTTGGGGCAAGTGAGGAAGAGTTCGAAACGATCGGACATGGTAATTCCAGAGCCTTTGGCTAGTGGGCCGGCAACGCATTGCCGACCCGGTTTTCAATCAGGCGCTTTTCTGAAAGAGCGCCCGCGTGGCACGAAGGTGTGCCGTTCCATCCCCGCTGCTCGGGTTAAAAGAGCTTAGATGCCGGGACAGATAAAAAAGTTGGTGCAACAAAAAGACTGAAAGCGACCCTTCGTCGAATATTACCCAAGCGCAAACGTGGGTCATTCTCACTAAAGGATTAACCCCCTGAGTCAGCGGGGCGCCGATCATACCGGGGTTTGCGCAATGAACGTTGAATAAATACGCGGTTACTTATCGCCATAGCATCCTTTACGTTACGTGCTTATGACAAAACGATCATTCCCTCTGTGTGACTCATTGGTTAGAACTGAGCACAGGTTGACGTCGCAACGGCGTCAACACCTTGGCTCGCCACGCCGGCAGCGAGCCGCACGATGGCAGGTTTTTTCTGCCAGACCTCAATTGAGGTCAACGCGACACTACAGTCAACAAGTGAGGGAAACACCCTATGAGAAGACTTAAGCGTGATCCGTTGGAAAGAGCATTTTTGCGCGGATATCAATATGGCGTTGGTGGCAAATCCCGTGAGCTTTGCCCATTTACTCTACCGTCGGTACGTCAAGCCTGGATCAACGGCTGGCGAGAAGGACGCGGCGACAACTGGGACGGTATGACCGGCACTGCGGGAATCCACAGACTCAACGAACTTCACGCCGTCGGCTGACACAGGGCATTTATTCCGACACGACAATCTGAATTTGCAATGAATTAACCACGCACGTCCTTCCCGGACGGCGGGCTACGGCCCAGGGGCTCCTTCGAGGAGCCCTGTTTAATGCCTGAAAAAAGGGTTAACCGGGATCCACGT
>NZ_WBRZ01000194.1:0-10545 GCF_008923895.1 Pseudomonas sp. GXM4 | reverse complement strand
CGGCAGCTCCTACCAGGGAATGGTGGTGTCTCACAAAATAGCCAGGAAGGCGAACTATGAAATCCATTGTGTGCTTGTTGATTGCGGCCGGTTTCGGCGCGTTATTGCAGTTTGAAGGCGTACCCCACGGCTTGCTGCTGGGTTCGATTGTCGTTACCGCATTGTTTGCCAGCAAAACCGGCATCGCCCCGGCAACTCCTTATGGACTGGGCTACATCCAGGTCACGCTGGGCATCGCCACCGGGCTGATGTTCGAAGCATGGGACAGCGAAACGGCGACGACGATGTTGCCCAGCCTTGGCGTGTTGCTGATCTGCCTGACCGTACAAATCGCACTCGCCGGATGGTGGCTGACACGCGGTGCCGGCTGGAACCGCACCGATGCACTGCTGGCGGTGTATCCCGGCGCGTTGGCCGCAGTGTTCGATTTGCTCGAGTCGGAAAAGGCTTCGAGCAAAGTCATCATCGTGCATCTGATGCGGCTGCTGTTGATCACCGTGCTGGTGAGTTTGCTCATTCCCGGGCAAGCAGCGGTGGCTGAAGTGGTCAGCGATCCGTTGACCACCGGCATGGCGCTGACCGCAATCGCTGTCATCGCGCTGAGCGTATTGCTCGGCCGCCTGCTGTTGCTGATCGGCGTCCCGGCGCCGTTCATGCTCACCGCGATCATCATCACTGCTGTGTTTGTGAAGACGGGATGGCTGCACGGCTTTCACATGCCGGAGTGGAGTTTGAACTTGGCCGCACTGATTCTTGGCGTGCGCATCGGCTCACGTTTTCAGGGCCTCGGCATCGCAGAACTGGCGCGGCATGGGCGCACCGCTTTGGTTTCGGTAGGTTTGATGATCTTCGTTGCAGCGGCGTTTGCCGAGGTGGCTGCGCGCTGGCTGGGCAATGATCCGCTGTCGCTGTGGCTGGCGTACATGCCGGGCGCAATCGAGACGATTGCGATTGTCGCGTTTAGTGGCGGGCTGAATGTGGTGTTTATCCTGACGCATCATCTGAGCCGGATGGTGCTTCTGCATTTTGCCCCGGCGTTGTTGGTGCAGGTCAGGCGGGTGCGCCAGGAAACCTGAAGCAAGCCAGTGCTGCCTGGCGATTGCGGCGTGTCAGCCAGATCCATCCCCCTCACCCCAGCCCTCTCCCCCAAAGGGGGCGAGGGGGAAGGGAGCAGATCTCGGTGCCTTTCAAAAGCTGAGTTCAACTCGAGATATCCGGTCGGTGTAACTCGAACATCCAACGCGGTCAGCTCCCTCTCCCTCCGGGAGAGGGCTGGGGTGAGGGCCGTGCGGTGCTAGCGGATGTGTGCGTCGAAGCCTTTGCTATCCGGCGCAATCCCATCCTTCAACGTCAACGCCGGAATCTCATATTCCCCACCATTCTGCTGCCGAAACCCGATCGGCCGCACACTCCACAATTCATCCAGGCGCAACCCCATTTCTTCAGTGGTCTCGGCATAGCGCGCCTCATCCATCCGGCTGGTGCGATACACCACAAACGGTGGCACTACATCAAACCCTGGGTAATACAGAATCCCGTGCTGAATCGGAAACAATAGATCGTCCATCGGCCCGTTGATCCCGCGTGGGCTGTAGTGCGATTCCCAGCCGCCGGTGGTAACCAGCAACATCGCCCGTTTGCCCTTCATCTTGCCTTCGCCGTAACGCTCGCCCCAGCGGCTGTCTGAGTGTTCGCCGACGCCATAGGCAAAGCCATAGGCGTAGACGCGGTCGAACCAGCCTTTGAGGATCGCCGGCATGCTGAACCACCACATCGGGAATTGCAGGATCAGCGCGTCGGCCCAGAGCAGTTTTTCCTGCTCGCGGGCGATGTCGGCGGCCTGGGTGCCGTCGGCGTAGGCGCGCTTCGAGTCGAGGGAAGCGTGGAACGGTTGCGAAGGGTCGCGCTGCGGTGCGTCGTCGGCGTCGAGCACGGCTTTCCAGTTCATCGCGTACAGATCGGAGACCTGCACGGTGTGGCCGGCGGTTTGCAGGCGCTGGACGGTGAAGTCGCGCAGCGAGCCGTTGAGCGAGGTCGATTCGGGATGGGCGTAAACCAGCAATACGTTCATGTCGCGTACTCCTTGAGTGGATTACTGCAGGATCGGCGCTCGCCCGGTATATTTGAAATGAATGTCTGATATGTCTGGTATAGCCATGAATAATTTGAGACGCCTGGATATCAACCTGTTGCTTACCCTTGACGTGTTGCTCGCCGAGCACAACGTCACGCGCGCGGCGCAGCGCCTGCATCTGTCGCAGCCGTCGGTGAGCGTGCACTTGGCCAGACTGCGCGAAATTTTCAACGATCCGCTGTTGCTGCCCGGCCCAAGAGGCATGCGCCCGACCGCCCGCGCCGATGAACTGCGCGAGCCGTTGCGTGAAGCGCTGGAGGCGTTGGAAAGGGCGGTGGCGCCAGCGGATGTGTTCGACCCGGCGCGGGCGACCCACAGTTGGAAAATCGCCGCGACCGATTACGGCGAGTCCACTGTCGTGCTGCCTGCGCTGAGCCATTTACGCGAACGGGCGCCGGGCACGCGGCTGGCGATCATTGACCTGACGCCTGCGCAAATGGTCAAGCAGGCCGAGCAGGGTGTGTTCGATCTGGCCTTGCATATCACCGAGGATGCGCCGGCGGAGTTGCACCGACGACCGTTGTTCACCGAACGCTATGTGCTGGCCGGCCGCATCGATCATCCGGGATTGACCCAGGCGCCTAGCCGCGAGCAGTTTTGCGCGCTGGAGCACGTGTTGGTGTCGCGTGAGGGTGGGGGCTTTTTCGGCGTGACCGACAAGGCGCTGGCCGAGGTCGGACTGGCGCGGAAAGTGGTTTTATCGGTGCCGCACTTTCTGATGGCGATGTCGGTGCTAGCAAGTACGGATCTGGTGGCGATGCTGCCGTCACGCCTGGTGAGTGGTAATCCAGGGCTGCAAGTGGTCGATGCGCCGTTGCAGGTGCCTGGCTATGAAATGGCGATGTTCTGGGCTGAACGAGTGCATCGTGATCCAGCGCATAAATGGCTTCGTGAGCAACTGCGGGCTTCGGTTTGACCTGCTGTCACGCGTGGCCCAAGGCAATCGCGAATGACACGACGATCATGCAGGCGAAGGCAAAATTGAGATTCATGGGCTGTTCATCCTGAGCTTTTGAGAGTGGGGCCATTGTGAACAGGCGCAGCGCAAAGAAAAAATTCGCCGTGTTGATTCCAATGATCGAAAGCATTGATAGCCGTTGCGTTTGTATTTGCCTGAGACTTTCGCTAGTGTCGCTGAAACCTGCAACTACAAGCACAAACAGGCATAACCATGCACGACCATTCCATCGCTGAATTGCCGTCCCTGCGTCGGCAGAAAATCCTTTTGCTTCTCGAGCGTGACGGCAAGGTCATGGCCTCCGAGCTGAGCCAGCATTTCGCGGTGTCCGAGGACACCATCCGCCGCGACCTCGCCGAGCTGGACAGCGCCGGACTGGTGCAGCGGGTGCATGGCGGGGCGCTGCCGCGACCGAAAGACTCGGGCAAAGATTACTTCACCCGTCTGGATGAGACCGACGAGGTCAAGGTGCGCCTGGCGCAATTGGCGGCGCAGCACATCGAGGACGGGCAGATTGTGCTGTTCGATTCCGGCTCGACCACGTTGCAGGTGGCGCGCGCGTTACCGTCCGATATCCGCATCACCGCCGTGACCGCTTCCCCACTGACGGCGATTGCCTTGTCCGAATACAAAGGCGTGAAAGTGATTCTGGCGGGCGGTGAATTGAATCCGCATTCGATGTCGGCCAGTGGTCAGGAAGCGCTGCGACTGCTGGCCGGAATCAAGGCGGATCTGGCGATTACCGGGGTGTGTGCGATTCATCCCGAGGTCGGGATTACCTCGCTGCATTTCGATGAAGTGCCGATCAAACAGGCGATGCTCGACAGTGCAACGCGGGTGATTGCGGTGACCACGTCAGACAAGTTGGGCGCGGTGGAGCCGTTTTTGGTGGCGCCGTGTACGCGCCTGCATATGTTGATTACCGAGCGGCATCCCGGGTCGGGGAATGTCGAGGATTATCGGCGGTTGGGTATTGTCGTGGAGCAGTTGCCGGATTGAGTTTGTGTGGGGTTTGAGGGCCTCTTCGCGAGCAGGCTCGCTCCCACAGGGGATCTGCAGTGAATAAATGACTTTGTAGGAGCTGCCGAAGGCTGCGATCTTTTGATTTTGACTTTTAAAAGCAGGATCAAAAGATCGCAGCCTTCGGCATCTCCTACGGGTAATGGATCAGCGCAACCGCTCGAGCATCTGGTAATACCACATCCCCGCCGCCAGCAACGGGTTGCCCAGCAGGTCGCCCATTGGCACGCGGATGTGCTGGCACGCGGCGAAGGTATCGAACTGTTCCATTTGCCCGGTGATTGCCCGGCTCATGATCTCGCCCATGATGTGTGTGGTGGCGATGCCGTGTCCCGAGTAGCCCTGGCAATACCAGACGTTGTCCGAGAGCTTGCCCAGTTGCGGGATGCGGTTGATGACGATGCCCATCGCGCAGCTCCACTGGTAATCGATCGGCACGCCTTTTAGCGCCGGGAACGTGCGCTCGATGCACGGGCGCAGTTCCGCAGCAATGTCGCGCGAATCCTTGCCGCTGTAGTTGGCGCCGCCGCCGAACAGCAAACGGCCGTCGGCGGTGAGCCGGTAGTAATCGAGGACGAAGCGGCAGTCGTACACGGCGAGGTCTTCTGGGTTGATCTGTTTCGCCAGATCACCCAGCGGCGCGGTGGTGACGATGCCGCCCATGGCCGGGAAAATCCTGCCCTTGAGCTGGCCCGGTTCGAGCTTGTGATAGACATCGCCGGCGAGCATCACTTGATTGGCGTCGATCTGACCGTGAGCGGTGCGCACGCCAGGTGTGTCGCCGTGGATGATCTCCAGCACTTCACTGTTTTCGAAGATCAGCGCGCCCAGGCTCTCGGCTGCGCGTGCTTCGCCAATGCACAGGTTGAGCGGGTGCAGGTGCATGTTGCGGGTGTTCTTGATGGCGCCGTGGTAGAGCTCGCTTTGCAGCAGGTCGCGAACCTGGCTGCGGTCGAGCAGGCTCACTTCATCGCCT
The DNA here is from genome assembly GCF_008923895.1 of Pseudomonas sp. GXM4. Lineage (NCBI taxonomy): Bacteria > Pseudomonadati > Pseudomonadota > Gammaproteobacteria > Pseudomonadales > Pseudomonadaceae > Pseudomonas > Pseudomonas sp. GXM4. The sequence goes on along the minus strand of NZ_WBRZ01000194.1, from coordinate 5,457 downwards.
AATCCGCGACGCACGGCTTCGTCGTAATCCTTGCGCAGATCGACCATGTGGCTCGGCTTGTACGCCGCGTGCAAATGGCCGTGTTTGAGGTCGCACTGGATCGCATATTTCTCGACGCGCTCGCGGATGATTTCATGCCCGCGCCAGCGCAGATGCCAGATGAAATCGTCCACGTCATCGCCAAGTTTCGCGCGCATCTGTTTGCGCATGGCGCCGTCGCCGGAAAGGCTGCCGGTGACTTGCCCGCCATTGCGCCCGGTGGCGCCCCAGCCGATCTTGTGGCTTTCGACAATGGCGACTTTCAGGCCTTTTTCCGCCAGTTCAACGGCAGTGGCGACGCCAGTGAAACCGCCGCCGATGATCACCACATCGACCTTGTGCCGGCCTTGTAGGGTCGGGTAGTCGGTGTCGTGGTTGAGTGTGGCGGTGTAGTAGGAATTGCAGCGAATGGTCATGTCGGGGTCCACACAAATTTTGAAATCGAAGTGCAATTCCTGTGGGAGCTGGCTTGCCAGCGATAGCGAACTGTCAGTCACCGCCGATGGTGAATGTGCCGGCCTCATCGCTGGCAAGCCAGCTCCCACAGGGTTTGGTGGTAAGGAATCAGGCCTCGGTCAGGTACCACCGCCAATCCTGCTCACCCACTTCAGCCATGAACTGGCGATACTCGGCACGCTTTACCGCCAGATACACCCCAAGGAATTCCTGGCCCAACGCCTCCCGTGCCCACGCGGAATTTTCCAGCGCCTGCAACGACGTCAGCCAATCGGTCGGCAACAATTCTTTTGCCTGGGCATAACCATTGCCCTCGACCGGCGCCCCCGGATCCAGCTCTTCACGGATGCCGCGATGAATGCCGGCGAGGATCGCTGCCGCTGCCAGATAAGGGTTGGCATCGGCGCCGCAGATGCGGTGTTCGATGTGTCGTGTCGGCGCCGGCCCGCCGGGTACGCGCAGGCTGACGGTGCGGTTGTCGACACCCCAGGTCGGCGCCAGTGGCGCGTAGCTGTTGGCCTGGAAACGCCGGTAAGAGTTGGCGTTGGGGCAGAACAGCAGCAGCGAATCGAGCAGCGAGGCGAGCATGCCGCCGATCGCCGTGCGCAATAGCGGTGTGCCGGCCGGGTCTTCAGAAGCGAACAAATTACGCCCCTCGGCATCGGCCAGGCTGACGTGCATGTGCATGCCGGTGCCGGCCAGATCATCGAACGGCTTGGCCATGAACGTTGCCTGCATGCCGTGCTTGTGCGCCACGCCTTTGACCAGACGTTTGTAGCGCACCGCCTGATCCATCGCCTCCAGCGCATCGCCGTGTTCGAGGGTGATTTCCACTTGCCCCGGGGCGTATTCGGAGATCGCCGTGCGCGCCGGAATGCCGTGCAGTTTGCAGGCGCTGTAAAGGTCGGCGAGAAACGGCTCGATCTGTTCCAGCTCGCGCAAACCGTAGACTTGCGTGTGTCGCGGTCGCCCGCCGTCAGCGTCCCGCGACGGTTGCGGGCGGCCGTTGTGATCGCGTTTGGCGTCGAGCAGATAGAACTCCAGCTCGCAGGCCATGATCGGGTGGAAACCCTCGGCTTTGAGTCCGTCGATCACCTTGATCAGCAGGTGCCGAGGGTCAGCGATGCTCGCCGGCATGCCCTCGCTCGGGTGCATGCTGACCTGCACCGCAGCGGTCGGAATCTGCCGCCACGGCAGGCTCACCAGGCTGCCTTGCAGCGGATAGGCGCGGCAGTCGATGTCGCCAACGTCCCAGACCAGTCCGGAGTTTTCCACGTCCTCGCCTTGTACGGTCAGGCCGAGGATGGTGCTCGGCAGTGGTCGGCCGCTTTCATACACGGCGAGCAGTTCTTCACGGTGCAACAGCTTGCCGCGCGGCACGCCGTTGGCGTCGAGAATGAACAGTTCGATCATGTCGATATCGGGGTTCTGTTCGAGGAACAGGCGTGCGTCTTCAATGGCTGCGAATTTCATGGCAAATCACTCACGGTGGCGCCGCACAGGCGCGCAGATTCGGCCGGACACGACGCGACAAAAAGGCGTAAGTGTCCCGGCAGGGATATCAGGAAAATCGGGAAATTGACTGTCGCGGTTTCAGCTCACGCGATCAGGCAGGAACGGCGATATCCGGCGGGCGTGCGGAGTGACGCAGCTTGGAGCGGCGCAGGGCCATGGGCAGATTGACGATGCGGTTCATACGCGGCCCCTGTTGCAGTGGGCGCGTACAGCAGAGACGTGCAACCTTTGCGGTTGTTGTGGTGACGTACTCATAACGCGTGTTTCCGTTGGCGGAAAGCGTCGGCGGCAGGGCAGGCCCGGCGACCGGTGTGCCCGGATAGTAAGGGGGAATTTGCGCGCGTGTAAATGGAAGATTCGTCGGTGGCGCTTTACGGCGTCATCAGCGCAGCACGTAATCGTCCGGCTCCGGCGCGGGCGGCAACGGCGATACGCCGAGTTCGTAAAGCACATCGCGCTCCAGGGTGCGCACCAGTGCATCGGTCGGCAGATCGTTTTCATCGCGGCCGAACGGGTCTTCGAGTTCATCGGCAATCGCGTCGAAGCCGAAAAAGGTGTAGCTGACAATCGCCGTGAACAGCGGCGTCAACCATCCCAGCGATTGCGCCATGGCGAAGGGCAGCAACAGGCAGAACAGGTAGATGGTGCGGTGCAGCAGCAGGGTGTAAGGGAAGGGCAGTGGCGTGTTCTTGATTCTGTCGCACACGGCCTGGGCCTGGCTCAGGCAGGTCAGGTGATTGGCCAGCAGTTGATAACGCCATGGCGACAGCACACCGGCCGTTTCCAGCTCGGAACACTGGCGCCCGACCTGATGAAGGATCTGTCCGCAGTGATCCGGCGCCGCCCCATCGATCGGCGGGCTGACCCAGTCGGCACTGGCCTGCTCCTCGCTGTCTCCACGCAGCCTTGCATTCAGCGCGTGGGCGAAACCGCACAGGTTGCGCAACAGTTGCCCACGCAGGCGCGTGTCATCGATGCCTTGGGTTTCGCGCATCACCGCGCGCACCCGCAGCAGCACCTCGCCCCAGGCCTTGCGTCCTTCGTACCAACGGTCGTAACAGGCGTTGTTGCGAAAGCTCAGGAAGATCGACAGCGACAGGCCGAGCAGGGTGAACGGCGTCGAATTGATCTGGGCGAAGTAGCTCGGCACCAGAAGTTCGATCAGCACAATCGCTGCCGCCAGCAGTGTCAGCATCAAGGTGCGCACGGCGATGCGTTTGGCGATCGAGCCTTTGAGGGTGAACAGCACGGCGAACTGATTGGGTCTCGGTCTGACGATCATCTCGCGGTCCCGGTTGCGCGGCGAATCAGCCGCCGGTCATGTTCATGAAACGCACCACTTGCACGTCGTCGTTGACTTCGAAGTTGTGTCGATACGGCTTGAGTTTCATGGCCTCGATGATCGCGTTTTCCAGACGTTCCGGGTGGCCCGGATGAGCACGCAATACCGCTTTGAGGTCCATCGAATGCTCGTTGCCCAGGCACAGCAGCAAGCGACCTTCGACGGTCAGGCGCACGCGGTTGCAGGTGCCGCAGAAGTTGTGGCTGTGCGGTGAAATGAAGCCCAGGCGAATGTTCGGCGCTTCGGCCACGCGCCAGTAGCGCGACGGCCCTTGCGTCGATTCGGTCGAGTCGATCAGGGTAAAACGTTCGGCGATGCGTTCGCGTACTTGCGCGCTGGAGTAGAAGGATTCGGCGCGGCTGTGTTCGGCGATCGCGCCCAGCGGCATCTCTTCGATGAAGGAAATATCCAGATCACGCTCGATGGCGAAACTGACCAGATCGTTGATCTCGTGATCGTTGCGGCCCTGCATCACCACGCAGTTGAGCTTGGTGCGGGTGAACCCGGCGGCACGCGCGGCATCGATGCCGTCGATGACCTGCGCCAGATCGCCGGTACGGGTCAGCTCTTTGAAGCGCTGCGGATCGAGGCTGTCGAGGCTGATGTTCAGGCGCTTGACCCCGGCGTCGAACAGCGGCTGGGCCAGTCGGCCCAATTGTGAGCCGTTGGTGGTCAGGCAGAGTTCGCGCAGGCCGGGCAGGGCAGCGATCTGTTCGCAGAGTTGCACGACGCCGGGGCGGATCAGCGGCTCGCCACCCGTGAGGCGGATCTTGCGCGTGCCGAGGGCGACGAAGCTTTGCGCCACCTGGAACAGCTCTTCGAGGGTGAGGATCTGCTGGCGCGGCAGGAACTGCATGTCCTCGGCCATGCAATAGACGCAGCGAAAATCGCAGCGGTCGGTGACCGACAGGCGCAGATAATCCACGCGGCGGTTGTGACCATCGATCAATTCACGCTGTGTCATGGGCTCGCCTCGTGGATGTGGAACGCCGTCAGCGGGCGTAGATCGCGCAGGGTAGGCTGCGTTCGCCATGCCGTCCAATCACTCTGGCTGACCGAGTGATTGACGGCGTCGATGATGCCTTACGGTGCACCAAACATCGCCGTCCAGTAAATGCCGGCGTTGCTTTTCGGATCGGTCGCGTACGCGGCGCCCAGTTCCTGATATTGCGGATTCATCAGATTGGCGCAATGCCCGGGGCTGGCGAGCCAGCCGTCGACGACCTTGCCGACGGTGTCTTGCCCGGCGGCGATGTTCTCGCCGACCAGTTGCCCACTGTAACCGGACAGCTCGGCGCGGTCGCCCGGCGTGCGGCCGTCGCGGTCCTTGTGGTCGAGGTAGTTATTGTTGGCCATGTCGCGGCTGTGATCCTGAGCGACCGTGCCCAGCGTGGCATTCCACGCCAGCGGTGCTGCCGCCGCGAAGGACTGGCCGCCGCACTGGCGCGCCTGGCCGCGCGCGGTATTGAGTTGCGCCAGCAGCTTTTGCCCTTCGCTTTGTGCATCGCCGAGTTTCGCCCTCAGCAACGGCCGCGCGAGAACGATGCGCCAGTCGCGGTCGACACGGTTGACGCCGATATCGACGAACTGCGGATCGAGCACCACCTTACAGAAGCTTTCCTTGATCGCCTGCATCGCCGCCGCCGCATCGCGCGGGCCGTTGAGGGTGATCGCCTGCACGTTGACCATCGGGTAGTGGGCGCTGGTCATGGCCTGCTGCAGATCGACCGCGCCGCTGGCGGGCAGGCGCAGACGTGGATCGGCCGACAGCGGTGGCAACTCGTTTGACGCCTGCGTGCCGCAACGCTGCGGCTGGCTGCGATAGCTGTTGATCGACTCGATCAATTGCAGTTCATCGGCAGCCAGCGCCGAGGTGGCGAACACCACGCCCAGCGACAGTGCGGCACAACGCAAAACGGACGGCATGAAGCGCATGGAAATCTCCCTTGAGCTGAATGCGCCCATGATGCGCGAAAGGCCCCCGGTGAGTGAATGTGTTTTTCTTTGCGGCGGATTTTTTCTGCGCTGGTGTGCCCGTGCATTTGCTCGCTACACTCTGCGAAGACCCCGCAAACCGGGCGTCTCACCGACGTAACATCTTGCCC
>NZ_WBRZ01000193.1:0-10681 GCF_008923895.1 Pseudomonas sp. GXM4 | reverse complement strand
GCGATGGCGGTCTGGCTGACACATCATGAAAAAAGACTGTCGCGATGTAGTTGGCTTTGAGGTCTAGCCTTTCATCTGAACACATCATGAAAGGGGCAATGGATTGCCTGATTTTCCTGCTTCACATCGCTTGCGTATCGGCCGCTATGCAGAGCCGAATCGAATTTATCTTCTCACCACCAACACACTGGATCGCGAGCCGGTATTTGCTGATTTCGCTTTGGGCAGACTGGTCGTTGCGCAATTTCGTCGTGCACATGACTTGGGGTTGGCGAAATCATTGGCATGGGTTGTCATGCCCGACCATTTTCATTGGCTCGTTGAGCTTGAAAATTGCTCACTCAGCAAGTTGATGCGAGAAACCAAATCACTGAGTACGCGGGAGGTTAACCTTTCGACAGGTCGAACCGGGCCGCTCTGGCAGCACGGTTTTCATGATCGGGCACTGAGGAGGGAAGAGAATCTGGAGAAAATGGCGCGTTATGTTGTGGCCAACCCATTGCGTGCGGGCCTGGTAGATACGATTGCCGACTATCCGTTGTGGGACACCATTTGGATTAGAAATGAAATCGAGTTGCCGCCATCGCTGGCAAGCCAGCTCCCACAGGATTCCATGGTGTTTATTGATTCTGAATCCAACCCATAAATCTGTGGGAGCTGACTTGCCAGCGATAGCCGCGCCTCGGTGTATCAGTCCGGCTCACACCCCTTCAACACCAACCGGATAATCGTCTGCGCCGCCGCTTCATAATCGGCTTCATCCAGCTTGTCTTTTCCGGTCACCGCGGAAATCTGCCAGTCGAAGTCGGCGTAGGTCTGGGTCGCGGCCCAGATGCTGAACATCAGGTGGTTGGGGTCGATCGGGGCGATCTGGCTGCGGTCGATCCAGCTCTGGATGCAGGCGATGTTGTGTTTGGCCTGGGCGTTGAGCTGCTCGACCAGGTCGGCGCTCAGGTGCGGGGCGCCGTGCATGATTTCGCTGGCGAACACCTTGGAGGCGTAGGGCAGGTCGCGGGAGATGCGGATCTTCGAGCGGATGTAGCCGCTCAGCACTTCGCTCGGCACACCGTCCGGGTTGAACGGGGTCGAGGCCTGCAGAATCGGCTCGATGATGCTTTCCAGCACCTCGCGGTAGAGGTTTTCCTTGGATTTGAAGTAGTAGTAGACGTTGGGCTTGGGCAATCCCGCCTTGGCGGCGATGTCGCTGGTTTTGGTCGCCGCGAAGCCCTTGTCGGCAAACTCTTCGCTGGCGGCGCGCAGGATCAGTTCTTTGTTACGCTCGCGGATTGTGCTCATAAACCCGGTGGTTCCTTGCCTGTTCTGGCGGTGGCGCATGGTAGCACCGGCCTTGAGCGGCGCTCAACAATGCAGCCTGTGGCCGGCGGTCGCGTTATGCTTGGCAACATTCATACACAGAAGGAAACAGGATTCATGGCAGGAAGCAGTTTGCTGGTGCTGATCGATGACATCGCCACCGTTCTGGATGACGTTGCATTGATGACCAAGATGGCCGCGAAGAAGACCGCCGGTGTACTCGGTGATGATCTGGCGCTCAATGCCCAGCAGGTTTCGGGCGTGCGCGCCGAGCGGGAAATTCCCGTGGTCTGGGCGGTGGCCAAGGGCTCGTTCGTCAACAAACTGATCCTTGTGCCGTCGGCATTGGCGATCAGCGCTTTCGTACCGTGGCTGGTGACACCACTGTTGATGGTCGGCGGCGCGTACCTGTGCTTCGAGGGTTTCGAGAAGCTCGCGCACAAATTTCTGCACAGCAAAGAGGAAGACGAGGCAGAGCACACGCAGTTGACCGAAGCAGTGGCCGATCCGGCGACCGATCTGGTGGCGTTTGAGAAGGACAAGATCAAAGGCGCAATCCGCACTGACTTCATTCTCTCGGCAGAAATCATTGCGATCACCCTCGGCACCGTGGCAGATGCCTCGCTGACCCAGCAAGTGGTCGTCATGTCCGGCATCGCCAGTGTCATGACCGTGGGCGTTTACGGTTTGGTGGCGGGCATCGTCAAGCTCGACGACCTGGGGCTGTGGCTGACACAGAAGCCAGGGCAGATGGCGAAAAAGATCGGCGGCGGCATTCTCAGCGCCGCGCCGTACATGATGAAAACCCTGTCGGTGGTCGGCACGGCGGCGATGTTCCTGGTCGGCGGCGGCATCCTCACCCACGGCGTGCCGGTGCTGCATCACTGGATCGAAGGCGTTGGCGCAGCGGCAGGGAGCGCCGGGTTCGCCGTGCCGATGCTGCTCAATGGTGTCGCGGGGATTATTGCTGGCGCAGCGGTGTTGGCGGTGGTTTCGGTCGTAGGCAAGCTCTGGAAAGCGCTGAAGGGTTAATCAGCAACACATAACAAATGTGGGAGCGAGCATGCTCGCGAATGCGGTAGTTCAGTCAATATCGATGTTGACTGAAACTCCGCGTTCGCGAGCAGGCTCGCTCCCACAGTGTTTTGCGGCAGCCGATTTACTCGGCAATCTGCAACTTGCGCGCTTCGGTGTACACGTACCGCACTTTCTCGTACTCGAACGGCGAGTTCATCTGACCATAGCGGAAGCTGGTCTGGTAGCGCTTGTCGATCGCACGCAAGGCCCAGACTTCCGGATGATTCGAGCTGACTTCCGCGACATTGAGGAAGTTGATCGCAGTGTCGGCGGTGTAATCCACGGCCAGACCTGCGGTGTCGCGGATGTTTGACGGACCGAAGATCGGCAGTACGAAGTAGGCGCCGCCCGGTACGCCGTAGAAGCCCAGGGTCTGACCGAAGTCTTCGTTCTGGCGCGGCAGGCCCATGGCGGTGGCCGGGTCCCACAGGCCGGCGATGCCGATCGTGGTGTTGAGCAGCAGGCGCGCGGTGGTTTCCATCGAGCGCTGGCCCTTGAACTGCAACAGGCTGTTGACCAGGTTCGGCACGTCACCAATGTTGTTGAAGAAGTTGCTCACCCCGGTACGCACGAAGCTTGGGGTGATGTAGCGATAGCCATCGACTACCGGCAGGAACACCCACTGGTCGAAGCGGTAGTTGAAGTGGTAGACCCGGCGGTTCCACGATTCCAGCGGGTCATAGACGTTCAACGCGTTGAGCGTCGAACGTTCGAACTCGCGCTGGTCCAGGCCCGGGTTGAACTTGAGTTTGGTCAGCGGTTCCTTGAAGCCGTCGCTGTCGACCACTACCGGGGCATCGGCTTTACTGTTGTCGGCCTGGGCCACGCCTGCACAGAGGAACGCTGCAATCAGCAGGAGATATTTAGCCACGGAAGAACTCCAGCATGGCGTCGCTGTTGACGCGATAGTTAAGGTTGCCGCAGTGGCCGCCCAGTGGATAAACGGTCAGGCGATCACCGAAGGTTTTACGCAGGAAGCCCAGGTCGCCAGGGCCGAGGATGACGTCGTCGGCGTTGTGCATGACGGCGATTTTCGGGCTGTCGTGCAGGTAATCCTTGAGCGCATACAGGCTGACCTGATCGATCAGTTGCAGCAGGCTGCCGCCGTCGGTGCGCGCGCGCCACATCGGAATGACCTGCTCGGTGATGTAGCAGTCGAAATCGCATTGCAGCGCACGCTTGAGGAACGGCGTGAGGCTGGTGCCTTCGGTGATCGGGAATTTCGGCGGGGTAATCAGACCGCGACGGTTGACCAGGTCCGAGGTATAGGCAATGTCGGCTGCCGAAAAGCGGAACGACGTGCCGATGAGCATGGCCATCTGTTCGTTGGTCAAGTGTTGCTTGGACTGCTGAAAGTCATACAGCAGCGCATCGTTGAGGTCGATGTAGCCTTTCTGCTGGAAGTAGCGGGTCAGCTTGCTCAGTACCAGTTCATAGAACGTGGTGCTGTTGTTGATGCCTTTCACCTCGGTCTGTACCAGCTTGTCGAGGTTGGTCACCGAGGTATAGAGGTTCACCGGCGGGTTGAGCAGCAGGACTTTCTTGAAGTTGAAGCTGCGGCGCGTTTCGTCCAGATGCGCGACGAACGCGGCATCGAGGGCGCCGAGGCTGTAACCGGTCAGATAGTACTCAGTGACCGGCAGTTTCGGGTTCTGCGCCCGCACGGCCTGCATCACCCGATACATGTCTTCGGCATCTTCCTTGGTCACGCCCGGGGTGGCGAAACGCGAGGCGGCGCTGATGAAGTCGAAGCTGGTCGGCGACGACAACTGCACGACATGGTAGCCGGCCTTGTAATACAGCTTTTTCAGGTATTCGTTGAGCGTGCTGTCAAAGCGCGCACCGGTGCCGGCGATCAGGAAGATCAGCGGCGCCGGTTTGTCCTGCGTGGCGATGCGGTAAGTGAGCTTCTTCACTGCCCAGAAATTGTCCGGCAGTTGGAATTCACGCTCCGGGCGCAGGGTGAGGCTGCGGTCCGTTTGATTGATGTCGTCGTCCAGCGGCAGCTCCGGACGCAGGTCCGGTGGTGTCGTGGCGATCGTCGCCTCGAACGGGTTGGTCAGCGGGTAGCCATAGCTGGCGGCGTCGATATCCACCGCCAGCGCGGACGCACTCAAGATAAGGCCGCTGAACAGCGCGGCGAAGCGCAAGGAACGGAGCATGACTAGATCCCTTAGAGGAAGGTGCCGATTGAAGTTCGCAGGCTATGACCACCGGCCGTGCGCCAAAGTGCCATGCTGCGGCACCAAACAGGCGGAATTCGGGGTAATAGTAGCTGGACGATACACGTTGCAAGGGCTCGCTGAACAGTTAACAGTTGTTAGTGCTTGCGAATGCCGGTCGGCAGATTAAGCTGGCCGCCGATTTCCGCAGATTGGAGTGCTCCATGTCCCGCCGCTTGCCCGTGATTGTGCTGCTTGTTTTGTTGCCGCTGTGGCTGGCCGCCAGTTATGCCGCGCGCTATGGCTTCATGGAAGACGGGCAGTGGGTGGGCATCTGTGTTGACGAGGCCAGTCGTTGGGAATGCCTGGTGCGGTCGAATCTGGGGCTGATGATCCATTTCAGGGGGTTGGGCTGGGCGGCGGTGGGTGCTGCGGTATTGGCGTTTGTCGTGCCGGGACGGGCAGGGTGGTGGCTGGCGGTGCTGGCGCTGGTGTTCGGCCTGCCGGCGCTAGCGTTGTACAACACGACGTTGGCGGTGTTTGCGGTGGTGATTGCCGGGTTGCGCCTGGTCCGCGAGTCCCGCAGCGCCTGACAGTCAGTCATCGCGGGCAAGCCCGCTCCCACAGGGATTGAGGTGAACACAACATTTGTGTGCAGCAGAAATCCTGTGGGAGCTGGCTTGCCAGCGATGGCGATTTCGAAAGCGCCGAAATCAGGCCTTGCGAACCCGCAGGCATCGCCACAACGCCACCACCATCAAGCCACTCACCAGCGCCCAACCCCACGCCTGCTGATTCAGCATCCCTTCCTGATACAACTGCGGTGCAATCCCGGCGCCGATGATAAAGGTCAGCAGAGCAATCTCCCGACGCGGCACGCTCACCGGGCGGCACAGGTAGACCAGCGCCGGCAGGACGAACGCCATGCTGGCGAAACTGCGATAGCGCGGATCGAAGACCATCTCCAGCATTATCACCGCGGCGGCAAAACCGGCCGCCACGACCAGCCAGCCGGCGCGCCGTTCGAGGAAATCGAAGGCTCGCGCGCGCCAACCGCTACGCGCGCTTAGCGTCAGCGCGGCATGCGCAAGGACCAATAGATTCAAACCGGTCAGCAAGCCAACCCACAGCCATTCCCCGGCAAACCGCGTGGTCAATCGAGCCAGATCGCCCCAGGCGCCAATCGAGCAAGCAGCGACGGCGCCCAGCAGTGGCAGGACAAGCGCCGAACGTGTAGTGCGGACGGCACCGCCAAGCATCAGCGTGCCAAGGAAAATCAATCCGCCTACCGCCAGCCATTCTTTCCAGTACGGCACGTTGCTCACCGGCCCGGCGAGTACGCCTTTGTCCTGCCGATCGGCATCGAACAGGCCCCAGTAGCCGCCGACCGCGCCTTCACTGCCGCGCTTCCACGGTTGATCGAAGGCTTCGATCAGGTTGTAACGCCAGCCTTCCTGCTCGGCCATCGCCACAAAGCCACGAATGAATTTTGCCTCGTTGAGCCGGCTCGGTACGGCTGTTTCACGCTGACGGCCTTCGCTCGGCCAGCCGGTTTCGCCAATCATCACGTCTTTGGGCGCGAACTTGTTGCCGAACACCTGACGCACATCCGCCACATGCTGCAGCGCCACGTCGATGTTCGACGGATCGTCTTCCCAGTACGGCAGCAGGTGAATGGTCAGAAAGTCCACGGCCGGGGCGATTTCCGGATGCTTGAGCCAGAATTCCCAGACGTCGGCGTAGGTCACCGGTTGCTTGACCTGGCTTTTGACCTTGTTGATCAGCCGGGCCAGTTGCGCGCCGGTGACCTCTTTGCGCAGCAGTGCCTCGTTGCCGACGATTACGGCTGTGACCACGTCGGGGTTGGCATTGGCCGATTTGATCAGCAGCTCGACTTCCTGCTCGGTGTCGACCGGGTTGCTGTTGACCCAGGCGCCGATCATCAACTTCAGACCGTGCTTGCGCGCCAGATCGGGCAGGGCTTCGAGCCCGGTCATCGAGTAGGTGCGGATGCATTCAAAGCGCGTCGCCAGAAGCGCGAGGTCGGCGTCCATGCGCTCGGGGCGCAATTGGAACGGCACGTCGAACGGCGATTGGTCTTTGTCGAACGGTGTGTAGGAGGCGCATTGCAACTTGTGCGTCGGCGTCGCGGCGTCCGGCAGGATCACCGGTTGGCCGAGGCCATACCAGAAACCGCCAAGGGCCAGGAGCCCGAGCAGGCAGGCGAACAGATAAGGCAGAAAAGGAAATCGGTACGTTGCGGACATGGTCAGGCCGAGTGGCTGCAAAGCGACGCATGTTACCTGCATTTATAGAAGGGCTGGTGGCTTGCAGGCGTTGTACATGCAAAGTTCGGGCGGATTGTCTGGCGTCAATTAATCGCGCTTGATTAATGGCTTTCTGATGTCGTTTCTCGCTGCCTTGAGGTCGCTGACAGAGCAGGTCGCCGGCCGCTTGAGGTTGATGATCAAACCATCAGTACCCTTTTTGAAAAATCGGCTGATGTTCGGTGTGTGAGGTCCGGCGTGATGGGGGCGCTGTGCACCATAACAATACGTTGACGATGCCCGGCATCCGTCGGGCGCAGCATTTCGGGGAAGTAAACGATGAAGATGCGACGACTTTTAGGCGCAGGTGCCGCTCTGGCGCTTGCGATGAGTTCCACTTTCGCCAACGCTGAAAAACAGACCCTGAACATCGGTTACGTTGACGGCTGGTCCGACAGCGTCGCGACCACTCACGTGGCGGCCGAAGTGATCAAACAGAAACTCGGTTATGACGTGAAGCTGCAGGCCGTCGCCACCGGGATCATGTGGCAGGGCGTGGCCACCGGCAAACTCGACGCGATGCTCTCGGCCTGGCTGCCCGTGACGCACGGTGACTACTGGACGAAAAACAAGGATCAGGTCGTCGACTACGGCCCGAACTTCAAGGACGCGAAGATCGGCCTGATTGTGCCGGAGTACGTCAAAGCTAAATCGATCGAAGATCTGAAAACCGACGACACCTTCAAAAACCGCATTGTCGGCATCGACGCCGGTTCAGGCGTAATGCTCAAGACCGATCAGGCGATCAAGGATTACGGTCTGGACAAGTACAGCCTCAAGGCCAGTTCCGGCGCCGGCATGATTGCCGAGCTGACCCGCGCCGAGAAGAAGAACGAATCCATCGCTGTCACCGGTTGGGTGCCGCACTGGATGTTCGCCAAGTGGAAACTGCGCTTCCTCGACGACCCGAAAGGCGTGTATGGCCAGGCTGAAACCGTGAACAGCATCGGCAGCAAAGGCCTGGACGCCAAGGCGCCGGAAGTGGCCAAGTTCCTGAAAAACTTCCAGTGGGCGTCGAAAGACGAAATCGGCGAGGTCATGCTGGCGATTCAGGACGGCGCCAAGCCTGATGCAGCGGCCAAGGACTGGGTGGCCAAACACCCGGATCGGGTAGCTGACTGGACCAAATAACAGCTTCACCGCCGAACTCTGTTGGAGCGAGCTTGCTCGCGAAAGCGCTCTGTCAGTTGACTGATACGGCGCCTTCGCGAGCAAGCTCGCTCCCACAGTTGTTTTTGGGTGTCCGGAAAATGGCCAGAACATCATGGCCATCTACTACTAAGGTCGTCTGGAACCTCTCTCGCAGCCGCATACATTAGCTACGTTCCAACAATAATTTGTGCTGCGAGGATAAAAACAATGAACGACAGCATTTACCTCTCGATTCAAAACAGTCCCCGATTCAAGGAGCTGGTTCAGAAAAGGGAACGATTCGCCTGGATTCTCTCGGCAATCATGCTCGGGCTGTACTCCGCATTCATCCTGCTGATCGCATACGGGCCGCACGTGCTCGGGGCGAAACTCAGTCCTGAATCCTCAATCACCTGGGGCATCCCGATCGGTGTCGGCCTGATCATTTCAGCCTTCGTCCTGACCGGCATCTACGTGCGCCGCGCCAATGGCGAGTTCGACGACCTGAACAATGCGATTCTCAAGGAGGCTCAGCAATGATCCGGCGTCTACTGGCTCTATTGAGTGTTGCGGCTTTCGCGCCGAGTGTCTGGGCGGCTGACGCGTTGACGGGGGAGGTGGCCAAACAGCCGCTGAACATCCCGGCGATCCTGATGTTCGTGGCCTTCGTCGGCGCGACGTTGTACATCACCTACTGGGCTTCGAAGAAAAATAATTCGGCCGCCGATTATTATGCGGCGGGCGGCAAGATCACCGGTTTCCAGAACGGCCTGGCGATCGCTGGCGACTACATGTCGGCGGCGTCCTTCCTGGGTATTTCCGCGCTGGTGTTCACCTCCGGCTACGACGGCCTGATCTACTCGATCGGCTTCCTCGTGGGCTGGCCGATCATTCTGTTCCTGATCGCCGAACGCCTGCGCAACTTGGGTAAATACACCTTTGCCGACGTGGCGTCCTACCGCCTCGGGCAAACCCAGATTCGCACCCTGTCCGCCTGCGGCTCGCTGGTGGTGGTGGCGTTCTACCTGATCGCGCAAATGGTCGGTGCCGGCAAGCTGATCCAGCTGCTGTTCGGCCTCGATTACCACGTTGCGGTGATTCTGGTCGGCGTGCTGATGTGCATGTACGTGCTGTTCGGCGGCATGCTCGCGACCACTTGGGTGCAGATCATCAAGGCAGTGTTGCTGCTGTCCGGTGCCTCGTTCATGGCACTGATGGTAATGAAGCACGTGGGCTTCGACTTCAACACGCTGTTCTCCGAAGCGATCAAGGTTCACGCCAAGGGTGAGGCAATCATGAGTCCCGGCGGTCTGGTGAAGGATCCGATCTCGGCATTCTCGCTGGGTCTGGCGCTGATGTTCGGTACCGCTGGCCTGCCGCACATTCTGATGCGCTTCTTCACCGTGAGTGACGCAAAAGAAGCGCGCAAGAGCGTGCTGTACGCTACCGGCTTCATTGGCTACTTCTACATCCTGACCTTCATCATCGGCTTCGGCGCGATCCTGCTGGTCAGCACCAATCCGGCCTTCAAAGATGCAGCGGGCGCCTTGCTCGGCGGCAACAACATGGCGGCGGTGCACCTGGCCAACGCGGTGGGCGGCAGCATCTTCCTAGGCTTCATCTCGGCAGTGGCGTTCGCAACCATTCTGGCTGTGGTAGCCGGCCTGACGCTGGCGGGTGCTTCGGCGGTTTCTCACGACCTGTACGCCAGTGTGATCAAGAAGGGCAAAGCCAACGAGAAGGATGAGATTCGCGTGTCGAAGATCACCACTATCGCCCTGGCGGTGCTGGCGATTGGCCTGGGCATTCTGTTCGAAAGCCAGAACATTGCGTTCATGGTCGGCCTGGCGTTCTCCATCGCGGCGAGCTGCAACTTCCCTGTGCTGCTGCTTTCGATGTACTGGAAGAAGCTGACCACTCGCGGCGCGATGATTGGTGGCTGGCTGGGTCTGGTGAGTGCTGTTGGTCTGATGATCCTCGGCCCGACCATCTGGGTGCAGATTCTGCATCACGAGAAGGCGATCTTCCCTTACGAATATCCGGCGCTGTTCTCGATGATGATTGCGTTCATCGGGATCTGGTTCTTCTCGATTACCGACAAGTCGGCGGCTGCGGATAACGAGCGGGCGCTGTTCTTCCCGCAGTTTGTGCGTTCGCAGACCGGGTTGGGGGCGAGTGGGGCGGTTTCGCACTAAGAGATCAGCTGTAAGCTGCAAGCTGCAAGCTTCAAGCTTCAAGAAAACGCCCTGATTGAGAGATTGGGGCGTTTTTTTTTGTGGGCGGTTATCGGTTGGTTTTGGGTGTATATCCGTTTTTTGCAGTGCTGCGGCTGGTGGTTTCGCCCTTACGGCGACTTACTTTTTTACAAGCGCCTAAAAAAGTAAGCAAAAAACGCTAGCTCCTACGTTCGGCCCGCTCGCTGGGGCTCGGGGTTCCTTCGCTCCGGGACTGATCCTGGCGCAGCGGGTCCGGTTTGCTTCGCTGCACCTCCTTCCGCTGTGTCTGGCTGCGCCAGACGGTCGCTGCGCTCCCACGCCCGGATCAATCCCTCCGCTCAGCCTTCCGACGTCGCCCGTGGATCAAGATCAAAAGCACTCGAGCTAACGCTCATTGTTGAGTGGTTAGAAGCGTCGTACGGCTTGAGATTTTCGGTGGATTCGCCCCTCACCC
>NZ_WBRZ01000192.1:0-10709 GCF_008923895.1 Pseudomonas sp. GXM4 | reverse complement strand
AAGGGCCGCTCCGCGACCCAACGGGGATAACTCCCCTCGCCACAGGTCTCTGCAATCTGCAGTGATCACCTTGTCAGAAAATCCTTGTAGGCAAACAACGCTGGCGCTCCGCCGGTGTGCAGGAAGATGATCGGGCCGTCATCGAAGCGCTGCCGGCCGATCCCGTCGAGCAGACCGGCCATGGCCTTACCGGTGTAGACCGGGTCAAGCAACAGACCTTCCTGAGCCGCCAACAGTTTCACCGCCGCCAGCGTTCCGGCATTCGGCTCGCCATAACGCGGGGCGAAATATTCGTCCCACAGCTCGACCTTGAAGCTGGCCGGCAACTTGACGCCCAGCAGCTCAGCGGTGCGTTCGGCCAAACCCTGAACCTTCGGCCGCTGATCTTCTTCACTGCGCGAAACGGTCACGCCGATCACCGGCAGTTGCGGCAGCGCCTCACTCAGCGCCAGTCCGAGACCACTGTGAGTACCGGCACTGCCTGAAGCCAGCACCACAGCGGCGAAATCGAGGCCGCTGTCCTTGATCTGCTCAGCCAGCTCCAGCCCGGCGCGCACATAACCCAGAGCACCGAGTGCGTTGGAGCCGCCAATCGGCACCAGATACGGCTTCTTGCCGTTGCTGCGCAGGCGCACGGCGAGGGCGGCCAGTTGTTCGTCAGCATCATCGAGGTTATCGACCAGTTCGACCTTGGTGTCGAACAGATCGAGCAGCAAGCGGTTGCCGTTGCCGGTGTAATTGCTGTCGTCAGTTCCCAGCGGGTTTTCCAGCAGTGCCACACAGCCCAGGCCGAGTTTCGCCGCCAGTGCGGCGGTCTGGCGCACGTGGTTCGATTGCAGCGCACCGGCCGTGATCAGCGTGTCAGCACCTTGTGCGAGCGCGTCGGCGGCGAGGTATTCGAGTTTGCGCAGCTTGTTGCCGCCCATCGCCAGCGGCGTCAGGTCATCGCGCTTGACGTACACCTCGCGGCCGAGCCAGGTGGACAGGCGTTCGAGTTTTTCCAGCGGCGTGGGATGGCTCAGCAGTTCGAGACGGGGGAAGCGTTGCAGCTGTCGTTTGATCATGGGTCCGTACTGGCGCAGAAGAATGAAAGGACTATAGGCACGCGTTTTTGCCCGGGCAACCGCCAATCGCTTATAGCCAAATGGACTGAGGCCAGCACTATCGGTTCTTAATTCGTCGGCGAAAGCATGCCGTAAAGTAGGCGCCGATGACGCGGCCAGACAGTCCGGCCGCCCGTGAGGAGTCTTTACCGTGAGCGAGCGTTCCAGCCATTGGCAATTGCACACCATCGTCAGCCAGCTGCGCAGCGCGCGGGATCAGTGGCGCGCACAGAATGGTCGCGCTTCAGGGGAGCAGGGCGGCCGCGAATTGCCATCGCGAGCGGCGATGGCGGAAATCCTTGAGGCGCTGTGTGGCGCGCTGTTCCCGATGCGTCTGGGGCCGGTCGATCTGCGTGAAGAAAGTGAAGATTTCTACGTCGGCCACACGCTTGATGTAGCGCTGAATGCCTTGCTGGCGCAGACGCGCCTGGAGCTGCGTTACGTTGCCCGCCACAGCGCGCAGGACGACAGTGAAGTCGAAACCCGCGCCATCCAGATCGTGCAGGATTTCGCTTTGGCCTTGCCGGGCCTGCGCACGCTGCTCGACACCGATGTGCTCGCGGCCTATCACGGCGACCCGGCGGCACGCAGCGTTGATGAAGTGCTGCTGTGCTATCCGGGCATTCTTGCGGTGATTCACCATCGCCTCGCGCACCATTTATACCGTGCCGGGCTGCCGCTGCTGGCGCGGATCAGCGCGGAAATCGCCCACTCGGCGACGGGCATCGATATCCACCCGGGCGCGCAGATCGGCCGCAGTTTCTTTATCGATCACGGCACCGGTGTAGTGATTGGCGAAACCGCGATCATTGGTGAGCGAGTGCGGATTTATCAGGCGGTGACCCTGGGGGCCAAGCGCTTCCCGGCGGATGAGGACGGCCAGTTGCAGAAGGGCCATCCGCGTCATCCGATCGTTGAGGATGACGTAGTGATCTATGCCGGGGCGACGATTCTCGGACGGATCACCATCGGCAAGGGCTCGACCATTGGCGGCAACGTCTGGTTGACGCGCAGCGTGCCGGCGGGGGCGAATCTGACCCAGGCGAATCTGCAGCATGATGACGGGACGCAGAAGTAGGCCGTGGAATCCTTTTCCCCTCACCCCAGCCCTCTCCCGGAGGGAGAGGGGGCCGACCGAGGTGTTTTGCGTCATACATCGACCTGAAATACCGGGTCGATTATGGATTCGGCACGGTTTCCTCAGGTTGGCGCACATTCTGAACATCCCCCAATCAGTCCCCTCTCCCTCTGGGAGAGGGTTAGGGTGAGGGGCTTTTGATTCTTGCTTGGCGCAGTGAACGAATCTCACAAAACCCGCGTCATAAACCTCCTCGGGCGCTGTAGGAAACCTACCGCCCAGCCCTGCGATTAGTCCTTACCACCCCATTCATGTTTAACTTGAACGTTCATTCAAGTTAAACCGGTGGTTCGCTGCCCGCTCACAACAGGAGGCTTGCCTTTGCTGAGTCCGATCATTTCAGCCACGTTTCAACCCATCGAGGTGCACCTTTCATGAGTGCATCGTCTACCCCCGCCAGCGGTCTGGTGCGCATGAATCCGCCGGTGTTCTACTTCGCTGCGACGGTCATTCTGCTGTTTGGTCTGGTCGTCATCGCCATCCCCGAGCAGGCCGGCGCCTGGTTGCTGGAAGCGCAAAACTGGGCGGCTAATACGGTCGGCTGGTACTACATGCTCGCGATGACTCTGTATCTGGTCTTCGTGGTGGTCACCGCGTTATCCGGCTACGGCAAGATAAAACTCGGTGCCGACCACGACGAGCCCGAATTCAGTTACCTGTCCTGGGCCGGCATGCTGTTCGCCGCCGGGATCAGCATCACGCTGTTTTTCTTCTGCGTTTCCGAACCGCTGACACACATGCTGCAGCCGCCGCAAGGCGAGGCCGGCACCGCTGACGCCGCGCGCCAGGCGATGCAGATTCTGTTTCTGCACTGGGGCCTGCATGGCTGGGGCGTGTTTGCCTTTGTCGGCATGGCACTGGCCTATTTCGCTTATCGGCACAATCTGCCGCTGGCCCTGCGTTCGGCGCTGTATCCGCTGATCGGCAAACGCATCAACGGCCCGATCGGCTATGCGGTGGACGGCTTCGGCATCATCGCTACGGTGTTCGGCCTTGGGGCCGACATGGGCTTCGGTGTGCTGCACCTCAATTCGGGCCTGGATTATCTGTTCGGCATCGCCCATACCCAGTGGATTCAGGTCGGCCTGATCACCCTGATGATGGGTGCGGCGATCATTGTGGCCGTCTCCGGCGTCGACAAAGGCGTGCGGGTGATGTCGGACATCAACATGCTGCTGGCCTGCGGGCTGCTGCTGTTCGTATTGTTTGCCGGGCCGACTCAGCACCTGCTCAACACCCTGATCCAGAACGTCGGCGACTACCTCGGCGCTTTGCCGATGAAGAGTTTTGACCTCTACGCCTACGACAAACCGAGTGACTGGCTGGGTGGCTGGACAGTGTTCTACTGGGCTTGGTGGATTGCATGGTCGCCGTTCGTGGGTCTGTTCATCGCGCGGATCTCCCGTGGCCGCACCATC
This sequence comes from Pseudomonas sp. GXM4, assembly GCF_008923895.1. Lineage (NCBI taxonomy): Bacteria > Pseudomonadati > Pseudomonadota > Gammaproteobacteria > Pseudomonadales > Pseudomonadaceae > Pseudomonas > Pseudomonas sp. GXM4. Next base: position 7,050 of record NZ_WBRZ01000192.1, on the reverse strand, counting down.
CGTGAATTCGTCTTCGGCGTGCTGTTGATTCCGCTCGGTTTCACCCTGGCGTGGATGTCGATCTTCGGCAACAGCGCCTTGGACCAGGTGCTCAACCATGGCATGAGCGCGCTGGGCATGTCGGCCATCGACAATCCGTCGATGAGCATTTATCTGCTGCTGGAAACCTATCCGTGGAGCAAGACCGTCATCGCCGTGACGGTGTTCATCAGCTTCGTGTTCTTCGTGACCTCGGCGGACTCTGGCACCGTGGTGCTCTCGACCCTGTCGGCGAAGGGCGGCAACCCGGATGAAGACGGGCCGAAATGGCTGCGGGTGTTCTGGGGCGCGATGACCGCGCTGATCACCAGTGCGCTGCTGTTCTCCGGCAGCATCGATGCGCTGAAGTCGGCGGTGGTGCTGACCTCGTTGCCGTTCTCGTTGATTCTGCTGCTGATGATGTGGGGCCTGCACAAGGCGTTCTATCTGGAGTCGCAGAAGCAGATCGCGCAGTTGCATTCGCTGGCGCCGGTCTCCGGTTCGCGGCGTGGCACCGGCGGCTGGCGGCAGCGCCTGAGTCAGGCCGTGCACTTCCCGTCCCGCGATGAGGTGTACCGCTTCATGGAAAGCACGGTGCGTCCGGCAATCGAGGAAGTGACCGCCGTGTTCGTCGAAAAAGGCCTGCACGTGGTCACCCAGCCGGATCCGGCGCATGACAACGTCAGCCTGGAAATCGGTCATGGCGAGCAGCATCCGTTCATCTATCAGGTGCAGATGCGCGGCTACTTCACGCCATCGTTCGCGCGCGGCGGCATGGGTTCCAAGCAACTCAACAATCGCCGCTACTACCGCGCCGAAGTGCACTTGAGCGAGGGCAGTCAGGACTACGATCTGGTCGGCTACACCAAAGAGCAGATCATCAACGACATCCTCGACCAGTACGAACGGCACATGCAGTTCCTGCATCTGGTGCGTTGATCGACGGCTGCGCGCCGGGTCTGCTCAGGACTCGGCGCTTAGCAGCATGAACAACACCATTGCCCCGCCTACATACCGAACATCACACTGCCCATCGCAATCTTTGACCCCGCCGTTGATCCGTCCAGCTGTGATGATCACGAAACAGACTATTATTTATCCAAGTGTGCATGGTGTGTATCGCTGCGCGCTTTATGCCCTAGAGTTGTAATTCTTGACGTCGGAAAGGGCGAAGGAAACCTTTATGAAATTCCCGGTCGTTCTGCACAAGGATGCCGACTCGGACTACGGCGTGATCATTCCGGACGTACCGGGGTGTTATTCCGCAGGCGCCACGGTAGCCGAAGCTTTCGAAAACACGCAGGAAGCGCTGGCGCTGCACTACGAGGGGCTGGTCGCCGATGGCGCGCCACTGCCGCAAGTGCGCGACATTGATGCTCATCTTGATAACCCGGATTACGCGGGCGGTATCTGGGGCGTGGTCGACTTTGACATCACGCCTTACTTCGGCAAATCAGTGCGCTTCAATGCCACATTGCCCGAGCAGTTGCTGGAACGTATTGACCAGACTGTCCGTCGAGACCGGCGCTACCGTTCCCGGTCCGGATTTCTGGCGGCCGCTGCGCTGCGCGAATTGTCGGTATGACGCAGATTCTGCGGGAACGAGCCTGCTCGCTCCCGCAGTCAGGTGCTTTCCCGCTCGATCACTTGGCATCGCAGCAGATTCAGCCGCTGCACTTCGTCGCTCGGCAATACCCCAAGGCTTTCCAGCACCCGCGTTGCCGCCAGCACGCCAATCTCCAGCGAGTCTGAAGCGCAGGAAAAAATGTGAAACGTTTCAGCAATTGGTCGAACCGGAGGTCGGCGTCGCGCCGCTTGGGCGTATGCTGGACGGGTTGTTCAGAACTGAATATGAAGGCCGGATGTTGCGGCAGAACCTGGGGCTGGTTCGACCTGCAAATCGCTTTGCATGATTGGTAGAGCTTTTGTGGTGAGGGGATTTATCCCCGTTCGGCTGCGAAGCAGTCGTAAAACCAGCGCACTCGGTACAGCTGATTCACCGAGGTTTCAGGTTTTGGGGCGGCTTCGCCACCCATCGGGGATAAATCCCCTCGCCACAAAGGTGTCCGGTTTCTGATGACTAAAAGACAGACAAGAGAGGATTCGATGACTTACACCGCTGCCGAAAACCGCTACGACTCCATTCCTTACCGCCGCGTCGGTCGCAGCGGTCTGGTGCTGCCGGCCTTGTCGTTGGGCCTGTGGCACAACTTTGGCGACAGCACGCCGATCGAGACCCAGCGTGCCTTGCTGCGCACCGCGTTCGATCTGGGCATCAATCATTTCGATCTGGCCAACAACTACGGCCCGCCATACGGCAGCGCCGAGATCAATTTCGGTCGCCTGCTGCGCGAAGACTTCAAGCAGTATCGCGACGAGCTGATCATCTCCAGCAAGGCCGGTTGGGACATGTGGCCCGGCCCGTACGGCCAGGGCGGCGGTTCGCGCAAATACGTGCTGGCGAGCCTCGACCAGAGCCTGCAACGCCTCGGTCTGGACTATGTGGACATCTTCTATTCGCACCGCTTCGACCCGGACACCCCGCTGGAAGAAACCGCCAGCGCCCTCGCCACCGCCGTGCAGCAGGGCAAGGCGCTTTACATCGGCATCTCGTCCTACTCAGGGGTGAAAACCCGCGAAATGGCCGCGCTGCTGAAAGAGTGGAAAGTGCCGCTGCTGATTCATCAGCCGGCGTACAACCTGCTCAATCGCTGGGTGGAAAAGGATCTGCTCGACACCACTGACGAACTCGGCACGGGCGTCATCGCCTTCACGCCGCTGGCGCAGGGTTTGCTCACCGACAAATACCTCAACGGCGTGCCGGCCGATGCGCGAGTCAATCGTCCCGGCGGTGGTTCGTTGCAGGCTTCGCACTTGTCCGAAGAAAACATTGCTCACGTGCGAGCGTTGAACGAGATCGCCCAGCGTCGCGGTCAGAGTCTGGCGCAGCTGGCACTGGCGTGGACCCTGCGTGATCCACGAGTGACCTCGGCACTGATCGGCGCGAGCCGGCCGGAGCAGATCATCGAGAACGTCGGCGCGCTGAAGAATCTGAATTTCAGTGCTGAAGAGCTGGCGGAGATTGATCGGTTTGCCCAGGAGGGCGGGATCAATCTTTGGGAGAAGCCTTCAACAGCCGAATAAGCCGCTGAGAGGATCGTTCCCACGCTCTGCGTGGGAATGCCGCCCGGGACGCTCTGCGTCCCATCTAAAGCCGAACGCGGAGCGTCCGTTGATGCATTCCCACGCAGAGCGAGGGAACGATCATCAGCTATCACTTGAAGAACGGCACATCCCCCAACACCGTCGCCCGCTGCATCACCCGCCGCGCCGGTCGGTAATCGTCCACCGCGTAATGCTGCGTCACGCGGTTATCCCAGAAGGCGATGTCGTCCTTCTGCCAGCGCCAGCGAATGGTGAATTCCGGCCGTGTCGCGTGGGCGAACAGATACTTCAGAATCGCCTCACTCTCGGTTTCCGACAATTCGTTGATCTTCGAGGTAAACCCTTCACTGACGAACAGTGAGCGCCGGCCGCTCACCGGGTGCGTACGGATCACCGGGTGCGACAGCGGTGGATTCTTGCGCCGCGCTTCTTCCCACTGCGCCAGCGCTTCAGGCGTGTTGCCGTAGCGCTCGAGCGGAAACGATCGGGTGAAATCGTGGGTGGCGGTCAGACCTTCGAGCAGGGTTTTCATCGGTGCCGACAGCGCTTCATATGCCGCGATGCCGCTGGCCCACAACGTGTCACCACCGAACTCCGGCAGCAACTTGGCGCTGAGCACCGCGCCCATTGCCGGCGTCGGCAGGAAGGTCACGTCGGTGTGCCAGATCGCGTTATCGCGCACGTCGGTGACGGCGGTGTCGAGGATCAGCACTTCCGGTTGTTCCGGCACGTTCGGGTAGATCGGATGAATGTGCAGGTCGCCGAAATAATGCGCGAAGCGTGCCTGTTGCGCTGGCTCGATCGGCTGGTTGCGGAAGAACAGCACCTGATATTTGAGCAACGCCTGTTCGATGGCGTCGCGGTGTTCCAGGCTTAGCGGCTGGCTAATGTCGACGCCACTGATCTGCGCGCCGAGGGCCGAGCTTAATGGGGTGATGCTGAGGGTGCTCATGGTCGTTCTCTTCGAATTCGGAGTGTCATGCTTTTGTGGGAGCGAGCCTGCTCGCGAATGCAGAGTGTCAGGCGACAGTGCAGTGACTGATCTGACGCTTTCGCGAGCAGGCTCGCTCCCACAGGGGGAATTTTCACAAAGCGATTTAGTGCGTCTGGCCGTGCCACGGCACCAGTCTGCGCTGCAACGCGCGCAGGCCCATTTCCATGGCGAAGGCGATCAGGGCGATGACCAGAATTCCCAGCACCACCACATCGGTGACCAGGAATTGCGCGGCCGACTGCACCATGAAACCCAGGCCGCTGGTGGCCGCGATCAGTTCAGCGGCGACGAGCGTCGACCAGCCGACGCCCAGACCAATACGCACGCCAGTGAGAATGTCCGGCAGAGCGCTGGGCAGAATCACGTGGCGAATCAGCTGCACGCGCGTCGCGCCCAACGACTGCGCCGCGCGCAGTTTTGCCGGGTCGACGGTACGCACACCCGTCGCGGTGGCGATGGCAATCGGGGCGAAAATCGCCAGATAGATCAGCAGCACTTTCGACAACTCGCCGATGCCGCACCAGATCACGATCAGCGGCAGATACGCCAGCGGCGGGATCGGGCGATAGAACTCGATCAGTGGATCGAGCACACCACGGGCGATGCGGTTGGCGCCGATGGCAATGCCCACCGGCACGGCGGTGAGAATCGCAAAAGCGAGACCCAGGCCGATGCGGCTCAGGCTCGCGCCCAAGTGCTGCCACAGCGTCGAATCCATGTATCCCGAGGTCGCGAGCAACCAGCCTTTTTGCAGCACGGCAGCAGGCGGTGGCAAGAACAACGGTTCGATCAGGCCGGTCGCGGTCACCGCCCACCAGACCGCCAACAGGCCGAACAAGGTCAGCAGGCTGATCCAGCGAGTGCTGAGGCTGCGACGCACCTGGATGCTCACCGAAGGTGTTTTCACCGCCGCAGCGGAAACGTCGTAACTGCTCATGCGTGCTCCTGCCGGGGTACGGCGCTGCGTTGCGAGAAGACTTTGCTCAGCACGTGCTCGCGGGTTTCGATAAAACGCGGATCGGACTTGATCGCGCGTGCCGACTCGCCAGCGGCATAACGCTGACCAAAATCCAATTGCAGGCGCTCGACGATCTGCCCTGGATTCGGTGCCAGCAGAATCAGGTCCGTGGCGAGGAACACCGCTTCTTCAATGTCGTGGGTAATCAGAAAAACCGGTTTGGCAGTGCGTTGCCAGACTTGCAGCAACAGCTCCTGCATCTGCTCGCGAGTGAATGCATCAAGCGCACCGAACGGCTCGTCCATCAGCAACACGCGCGGGTCGGCGGCGAGGGCGCGGGCGAGGCCGACGCGTTGTTTCTGGCCACCGGACAATTGCCAGATGCGCCGCTCTTCGAAACCGGCGAGATCGACCAGCGCGAGCATTTCCCGGGCGCGCTGTTCGCGTTTGTCCTTGCCGACACCGGCCAGTTCAAGGCCGAAGGCGACGTTGGCTAATACGTCCTGCCAGGGCAACAAGGCGTCGTCCTGAAACACCACGCCACGTTCGGCGCTCGGGCCTTTGACCGGCACGCCGTCGAGGGTGATACGCCCGGCACTTGGTTCGACGAAACCGGCAATCAGGTTCAACAGCGAAGTCTTGCCACTGCCGGACGGGCCGAGGGCGACCAGCAACTGCTGCGGCCCCAGGGTCAGAGAAATATCCGCCAGCACCGGCTCCGGGCTGCCCGGGTACTGTGCGCTGATGCGCTCCAGCTGTAGCAAGGCCATCGCTGTTATCTCCCGATCAGTTGGTGATGTATTTGGCGCTGACGTACGGCGCGTAGTCCGGCAGGACGGCGTCGACCTTGCCTTGCTCCTTGAGGAACGCGGCGGTGTCGGTGATGGCTTTGGTGGTCGGCGCGCCGAGGTCACTGACCTGATCCGCCGCCAGCGGGTAGACGTTGCCCTGCAGCAGCAATGGGATGTCGCTGGCTTTGGCGCCAGACAGCTTCACCAGTTTGTCGACGTTGCTCTGGTTGGCCAGCCAGGCCTGCGGATCCTTGCGGTAAGCGGCGTAGGCGTCGAGGGTGACCTTGGCGAACGCGGTGACGATTTCCGGGTGCTTCTCGGCGAAGTCCTTGCGCACGATCCACGCGTCGAAGGTCGGCGCGCCGAACTTGGCCAGTTCGCCGGAGGTGATCAGCACTGTGCCGTTTTCCTTGGCCACGCCCAGTGCCGGATCCCACACGTAAGTGGCGTCGATATCGCCGCGTTTCCACGCCGCGATGATCGCTGGCGGCGCGAGGTTGAGCACGGTGACTTTCGACGGGTCGATGTTCCAGTGCTTGAGCGCGGCGAGCAGGCTGTAGTGCCCGGTGGACACGAACGGCACGGCGATTTTCTTGCCGATCAGATCCTGCGGAGTCTTGATGCCGGAGCCGTCGCGCGCGACCAGTGCTTCAGCGGCGCCGATCTGCGTGGCAATCAGGAAGGTTTCGACCGGTACCTTGCGGGTGATCGCGGCGGTCAACGGACTCGAACCGAGGTAGCCGATCTGCACATCGCCGGACGCGATGGCGGCGATGATATCGGCGCCGTTATCGAACTTGCGCCAGCTGATATCGGCCTTGGTAGCTTTCTCGTAGGCGCCGTCGGCCTGCGCGACTTTGGCTGGGTCGACGGTAGTCTGGTAGGCGACAGTGAGGTCGGCCGCCTGGGCCAGCAAGCTTGCAGCGGCCAGTGAGGCGGCGGCGAGCAGGCGAAGCGGGAAATTCAGTTTCAATTGAGAGCTCCAGATCAGGCGACCGAATGTCGGCGTGAGTGGAGACTAAATGATCTAAGAATTCAGAAATAAATAACTTTTTCGAATGAGCTTATGAGCGGAAAAATCTAAGGATAGGAGAGGGTGTGGGGATTTCGGATGATGCGTTCGA
>NZ_WBRZ01000191.1:0-10719 GCF_008923895.1 Pseudomonas sp. GXM4 | reverse complement strand
GGGTCCTGTCAGGCACTGATGCATCTGCATGACACTCCGCATTCGCGAGCAGGCTCGCTCCCACAAGGGGATTGCGAACTATTCTGAATATGTGTGTGTTGAACCAATCTAGAGCTGTCGGCCCTTGACCTTCAGGTGCCGCGCATACCAAGGGCGCTGTGGCACTTTGCGGAACAGTTCGGTCATGTTGTCTTCGTCGCCAAAAGTGATACGCAGCGCCAGTTTCATGGTTTCCGGATCCATCTCCACGGAGCGCCCAGCTTGCAGGCCGGGCACGGTGCTGCAGCCGTGGGTGTCGGGGCCGAGCCAGGGGTCGGCGACTTCCACCCAGCGTCCCGGCGCAAACCACGGCACGCCGTTGACTTCCAGACGGCTCACTTCGCCCGGATGAAAACGTTCATGGGCGCGGAACCAGTCTTCCAGGCGATCATCGATCCAACCATGAAAGCGCCAGAACACCGGGTTCACATGGGAGGAAAACGGATCACCGAGAAAGTCGTTTTCCGGCGCATACCAGCGCGCAGCGAAGTCCGCCTGATCGCGCGCCATCGGCACCGGAATATCGTTGGACGGATCACGCGCCACCGAGGCCCAGCGCATGTGCAGCCAGTCGTGCAGGCCCAGTTCGACTTCCGAGCCGAACTGGCCAAGGGTCAATTTCGACAAGTAGCGCGGGTCACGGTACTGCGATTCCCATACCAGGAAATTGCTCTGGAAAGTCTCCGCCGCTTTGATGTCGCTGACCCATTTGGTGTACTCGTCATCACCCTCGGCCAGCCAGGTCGGCGGCAGTGAGTTGCCGTCGTGGTTGTCGAAATAACGCGCGAAGCCTTGGCGGTCCCGCTCCAGCTCAGGCTGCGGCTGCGGGAACGCCGGCCACGATGGCAAATCCTGCATCGAGCGGGCGATGCCAAGCATGTGCCGGTGCATAAAGAAAAAATCCACGCCCGAGCCATTGCGATCCTTGCTTGGCCCACGGGCGTCGCGTTCCTTGTCACGTGGCCCGGGCTGCCAGCCGATGCCGCGCAGCGCTTCGCGTTTTTTCTCCGAGAGCTTGTGCCACTTGTCGCGGGTAGCGTGCCAGAGTTGGTGGAACAACCGATGCTCGGGCGCCACCAGCCAGGCCAACAGTTGCGGATTCAGACCGGTGCGTTCACGGGCCTCGGGAAAACGCCGCTTGATAGCGATGAAATGATTGTCCAGCTCGGGCAACGCCAACGGCCGGTCCAGACGCAGCACTTGCCCGGTGAACGAGGCGCTGCCGGCATTGCCGAACGCCGCCCAGACTTCATCCAGTTTGACTTTGAATTCATACACCGGTGGCGCCAGCGGCTCATCGGTGCGCAGCAGGCGCCAATACATCTCGGCGCCGTTGCCCGGTGCCAGATCGCCAACCACTTGATAACGCACAGGCCCTTCGGCACGCAGATTCGCTCCGGTGTCGAGATAACCGCGCAGGCCGCGCCCACGATGAGCGATGTCGAGAAACAGTTCCAGACCTTGCGCAGGCAGACCATCAAGCCCCGCCGCCGCACCGGTAAAGCGAATGTCCCAGACCCCACGCAAATTGTCCGCCAGCTGTTGCCCGGCGGTGTCCGCCAGATCGACCGTGGCCTCGCCCGGGGTGATCGGAAACTCCTCGCGGGTCAATTCACGATGTGCATAAAAAGCGGCAGGCAGCGCGGCGCCCGTGAGTGCCATGCCCGCCATGAACCAGCGTCGAGAGATCGTCATTGCCCTACCTGTGTCAGCCATGAAGCAGGCTTTATCCAAGCTAGAACGTTTGCTCGGCGGGGAAATTTACGCCGCCGGCAAAACATCCCTGCGCCGCTGCCGGGCATTTGTAACGCACACCTAAATTAGCCGTGCAGCCACTCGTTCTTCCCAGATAGCAAAGGCCCCTGCGCCTGTACCTCGACGGCGAACCTGAATGAGATGGCAATGACAAAACCGCGTTGGAAAAAGGCTCTATTCATCGGCCTGCCGCTGGCCCTGGCGATCAGTGCCGGCGCAGGATTTCTGGCCTGGGATTACCTGAACAACCCCGGCTACCCGGTGAAGGTGATGAAACAGGCGACCGAGTTGCAGGATCGCCTGCTGTCGTTCGACAGCCACATCACCGTGCCGCTGAGTTTCGGCAGCCATGACCACGAAGCCGACAAGGATGGCTCGGGCCAGTTCGACCTCATCAAGGCCAATCGCGGACGCTTGTCCGGTGCGGCGCTGACGGTATTCGGCTGGCCGGAAATGTGGAACGGCCCGAATGCCCCGCACCGTCCGACCGAAGGTTTTGTCGAAGAAGCGCGCAATCAGCAGGAGGTGCGCTACAAGATCATTTCCGGGATTGTCCGCGACTTCCCCAATCAGGCCGGCATCGCCTACACACCGGATGATTTCCGCCGCCTGCACGGCGAAGGCAAGTTTGCGATTTTCATCAGCATGCTCAACGCCTACCCGCTGGGCAATGATCTGAGCAAGCTCGACCTGTGGGCCGGGCGCGGCATGCGCATGTTCGGTTTCAGTTACATCGGTAACAACAGCTGGGCCGACTCGTCGCGGCCGCTACCGTTTTTCAATGATTCGCCCGACGCCCTCGATGGCCTCTCGGACATCGGCAAACAAGCAGTGCAGCGCTTGAACGATCTGGGCGTGATCATCGACGTGTCGCAGATGTCGAGCAAAGCCCTCGAGCAAGTCGCCGAACTGAGCCGCACACCGCTGGTGGCCTCGCACTCGGCGCCACGGGCGGCGGTGGATATCCCGCGCAACCTCAGCGACAAAGAGCTGCAACTGATCAAGAACAGTGGCGGCGTGGTGCAGGTCGTCGCCTTCTCGCAGTACCTGAAACCGCTGACCCAGGGCACGCAGGACAAACTCAATGCGTTGCGTGCGCGCTTCGATCTGCCGCCACTGCCCAACTTGGCGATGGCACTGATGCCGGGTGATCCGATCATCACCGCCTGGTCGGAACAGAAGCTCGGCCAGTACGCCAGCGGCCTCTACGCGATCCTCGAAGAGGAACCGAAAGCCACCCTCAAGGACTTCGGCGACGCCATCGATTACACGGTACGCAAGATCGGTATCGACCACGTCGGCATTGCTTCTGACTTCAACGATGGCGGCGGCATCAAGGGCTGGGAAAACGTCGGCGAGATCCGCAACGTCACCGCCGAACTGCTGCAGCGCGGCTACTCCGAAGCGGACATCGCCAAGCTCTGGGGCGGCAACTTCATGCGCGTCTGGGATCAGGTACAAAAAGCCGCGAAACCGGCGCTGGCGTCGCGCCAGGAGGTGGCCCGGCCATGACTGATCGTCGCACCTTTCTCAAGCAGGCCGGCCTGCTCGCCGCCGCCCTGCCCCTGGGCGCCAGCCTGAGTGCTCCGGCGGCCATCGCTGCCGTGCCCACTGCGTCGCGAGACAAATGGACGCAATTGCGTCAAATGTTCGATCAGGATCCCCAAGCGATTCACTTCGCCAATTTCCTCGTCACCTCGCACCCCAAACCGGTGCGCGAAGCGATCGAACGCCATCGCGCGGCGCTGGATCTGAATCCGGGTCTGGCGATGGATTGGGATCTGGGCGTCACCGAGAAGCGCGAAGAAAACGTGCGCCACTGGGCCGGCCAGTATCTGCAAGCCAAACCGGCGCAGATCGCCCTGACCGGCAGCACCACCGAAGGTCTGGCGATGATCTACGGCAGTGTGCAGGTGCGCGCGGATCAGGAAATCCTCACCACGGTTCACGAGCACTACTCGACGCGCAATATTCTCGATTTCCGCAGCCGGCGTGACGGCACGCGCGTGCGCAAACTCAAGCTGTTCGAAACCCCGCAGAGCATTTCTATGGATCAGGTGCTCGACACGATCAATCGCAACATCCGCCCCGAAACCCGCGTGTTGGGCATGACCTGGGTGCATTCGGGCAGCGGCGTGAAGCTGCCGATCCGCGAAATCTCGCAATTGGTCGACGAGCACAACCGCCAGCGTGCCGATCAGGATCGGCTGATCTACGTGGTCGATGGCGTGCACGGATTTGGCGTCGACGACGTGAGTTTCCCGCAGATGAACTGCGACTTTTTCATCGCCGGCACGCACAAGTGGATGTTCGGCCCGCGCGGCACCGGCATCGTCTGCAGCCGCACCGAAGAACTGAAATACGTCAGCCCCAGCGTGCCGACCTTCTCCGAGGCCACGGCTTTCTCGACCATCATGACCCCGGGCGGCTACCACGCTTTCGAGCATCGCTGGGCGCTGGACGAAGCCTTCAAGTTGCACCTGCAACTGGGCAAGGCCGAAGTGCAGACGCGCATTCATCAGCTCAACAGTTACCTCAAGCAACGCTTGCAGGAGCACCGCAACATCGAGTTGGTGACCCCGCTCGACTCGCAGTTCTCCGCCGGTTTCACCTTCTTCCGGATCAAGGGCCAGGACAGCGACGCAGTGGCGGCCTGGCTAATGCAGAACCGGGTGATCTGCGACGCGGTCAGCCGCGACGTCGGGCCGGTGATTCGCACCGCCCCGGGCTTGCTCAACAGCGAAGCCGAAGTGGATCGCTTCATGGACATCCTCGGCAAAAAGCTGCGTGCCTGATCCTCGATTGCCGTTTTCCTTTCAAAGAGACGACTCATGAAAAAGCCTCACGCGTCACTCACCTTCAAAGCCCTGCCCGCATTGGCGCTGAGTGCCCTCTGCGCTGCCCTGTTGCCCGGCACCGCGCACGCGGCGACAGCACCCGCTGCGGGCAAAGTGTTCAAGGATTGCAAGGACTGCCCGGAAATGGTCGTGTTGCCGACCGGCAGTTACACCATGGGCACGCCGGACGATGAGGTCGGCCGCCAACCCGACGAAGGCCCGCTGCACACGGTGACGTTCAGCAAACCATTCGCTATCAGCCGCTCGCAGGTGCTGGTGGGCGAATGGGACGCCTATGTGCGCGAGACCGGCAACAAGCCCTACGACTTCGATGATCGCCCGGGCCGCCGTTGCACCGCCGGCAAGCCGGAATTCAAACAGACGCCCCGCGATCCGGCGGTGTGCATGAACGTCGCCGAAGCCCAGGGCTACATCGACTGGCTGTCGAAAAAGACCGGCCACGCCTATCGCCTGCAAAGCGAATCGATCCGCGAATACGCCGCCCGGGGCGGCAGCACCGGGCCTTTCCCCTTCCCGTTCGATGAGGGCAAGGATTACCAGATTTCCAAGCACGCCAACACCTACGGCGCGGCCGACGGTTACAACTTCACCTCGCCGGCCGGCACCTTCCCGGCCAATGCGTTTGGCGTGTTCGACGCCCACGGCAACGTCTACGAATGGACCGCCGACTGCTACCACCCGGACTACTCCGGCGTGCCCGCCGACGGTCGCCCATGGACCCAGGAAAACTGCGAACGCCAGGTCATGCGCGGCAACGACTGGGGCGAAGCGCCGATCTTCTCGCGCTCGGGCAACCGCAACAGCAGCTGGCCGACCAGCAAGGGCGACTGGCTGGGCTTTCGCGTAGTACGCGACCTCTGATCCCGCCCTCGACGAGCGCAACCACGCCTGCGCTCGTTTAAAGAAACTCCGCGACCATTCGTTTTCCTTAAGTACCGGCACTCCCTCCGCATCGAAGCAGGAATCCTCCATGACCAAGCCTACGCGTGGGGCGATCAACGAATTGTTCGCCCTGCTCAAGCCCTTCCGCCTGATCGTCTCGGCGTCCATCGTGCTCGGCATGCTCGGCGGCCTGAGCGTCACCGTGCTGCTGGCGACCATCAACAACGCCCTGCATTCCGATGACGGCCTGACCCGCACGGTGGTGATGATCTTCGCCGGCCTCTGTGCCCTGGCCCTGCTGACCACGATCCTGTCGGACATCGGCACCAACTACGTCGGCCAGCACATCATCGCCAAACTGCGCAAAGAACTGGGGGAGAAAGTCCTGTCGGCGCCGATCGACCAGATCGAACGCTATCGCAGCCATCGCCTGATTCCGGTGCTGACCCACGACGTCGACACCATCAGCGACTTCGCCTTCGCCTTCGCGCCGCTGGCGATTTCCATGACCGTGACCCTTGGCTGCCTCGGCTACCTGGCCATGCTGTCGTGGCCGATGTTTCTGATGATGCTGGTGGCCATCGCCATCGGCACCACCATCCAGGCGATTGCGCGGGCCAAGGGCATGCGCGGTTTCTACGCCGCGCGCGATTCCGAAGACGAACTGCAGAAGCACTACAACGCAATTGCCGAAGGCGCCAAGGAACTGCGTATCCACCGGCCGCGTCGCCAGCGCATGTTCGTCGCCGGCATTCAGAAAACCGCCGAGAAAATCTGCGACACCCAGATCAGATCGATCAACACCTTCGTCATCGCCAAGTCGTTTGGCTCGATGCTGTTCTTCGTGGTCATCGGCATGGCCCTGGCCCTGCAATCGCTGTGGCCGAGTGCCGACAAAGCGGTGATGAGCGGATTCGTTCTGGTGCTGCTGTACATGAAGGGGCCGCTGGAGCACCTGATCAGCACCCTGCCGATCATCAGCCGCGCGCAGATTGCCTTCCGCCGCATTGCCGAACTGAGCGAACAGTTCTCCTCACCGGAGCCGCACCTGTTGCTGCAGGATCAGGGCAGCAAGCCGGCCGCCGTCAACAGCCTGGAACTGCGCAACGTGCGCTACGCCTTCCCTCCCGTGGAAGGCAGCGAACCGTTCCGCCTCGGGCCGGTGAACCTTCGTATCGAACAGGGCGACATCGTGTTCATCGTCGGTGAGAACGGCTGCGGCAAGACCACGCTGATCAAATTGCTGCTGGGCCTGTACGCGCCGACCGAGGGCGAAATTCGCGTTAACGACAAGCCCATCACTGCGGTCAACCGCGACGATTACCGGCAGAACTTCACGACGATCTTCGCCGACTACTACCTGTTCGATGACGTGATCCAGGGCGATCGTGAAGTGCCGCAGGATGCCACCCGCTACCTCGAGCGTCTGGAGATTGCGCACAAGGTCAGCGTGCGCGACGGCGCCTTCAGCACCACCGACCTGTCCACCGGTCAGCGCAAACGCCTGGCACTGGTCAACGCCTGGCTCGAAGAGCGCCCGGTGCTGGTGTTCGATGAATGGGCGGCGGATCAGGACCCGACCTTCCGGCGGATCTTCTATACCGAGCTGCTGCCCGACCTCAAGCGCCTGGGCAAAACCATCATCGTGATTTCCCACGACGACCGTTACTTCGACGTCGCCGATCAACTGGTGCGCATGGAGGCCGGCAAGGTCAAAAGCGAACTGCAAACCGCTTGATCGAGGCAGCCGCGACCGGGCCGGAGAAAAAACTTTTCCGGTTTGCCGCGGCTTCCTCGTCTTAATGAGATGAATAAGAACCATTAACAACTATACCTGCCAAGGTCTTAACCTCATGTCCGCATCCCGTTTCATGCTTCGCCCTCTGACTCGAGCCCTGCTGATGCACGGCGCGACCCGCACACGCCTGGCTGGTAGCGGCCTGGGTCTGGCACTGACCCTCGCGGCAGCGCCGTATGTCCAGGCCCAGGAATGGACCCTGAACATCCCGGCCCAACCGCTGGCCCAGGCCCTGCAAACCCTCGGTCAGCAGACCAGCCTGCAAATCGTCTACAGCCCGGAAAGCCTGCAAGGCCTGCGCTCCAGCGCCCTCAACGGCCGCTATCAGGATGACGAGTCGCTCAAGGCCATGCTCAGCGGCACCGGCATCCGCTATCAGCGTGACGGCAACACCGTCACCGTGCTCGGCCCGGCCACCAGCGGCAGCGCGATGGAACTGGCGCCGACCAACGTCAACGCCAACCGCCTCGGCGCCACCACCGAAGGCAGCAACTCCTACACCACCGGCGGCGTGACCATCGGCAAGGGCGTGCACTCGCTCAAGGAAACGCCGCAGTCGGTCACGGTGATGACCCGCAAGATGCTTGATGACCAGAACCTCAACACCATCGAACAGGTGATGGAGAAGACCCCGGGCATCACCGTCTACGACTCGCCAATGGGCGGCAAGTATTTCTACTCGCGCGGTTTCCGCATGACCGGCCAGTACCAGTACGACGGCGTGCCGCTGGACATCGGCAGCAGCTACGTGCAGGCGGACAGCTTCAACAGTGACATGGCCATCTACGACCGCGTGGAAATCCTCCGCGGCGCGGCCGGCATGATGAAGGGCGCGGGCGGCACCGCCGGCGGCGTCAACTTCGTGCGCAAGCGCGGCCAGGACACCCCGCACACGCAGCTGTCGCTGTCGGCCGGGACCTGGGACAACTATCGCGGCCAGGTCGACACCGGCGGCCCGCTGAACGACGCCGGCACTGTCCGTGGCCGCGCCGTGGTGACGCAGCAGACCCGTAAGTATTTCTACGACGTGGCTGAACGCCGTGATCAGATCTACTACGGCGCCCTGGACTTCGACCTCAGCCCCGACACCACCCTCGGTCTGGGCATGGCCTATGAAGACGTCGACGCCACCCCGTGCTGGGGCGGCCTGCCGCGCTACGCCGACGGCTCCGACCTGCACTTGAAACGCTCCACCTGCCTGAACACCTCGTGGAACAACCAGCGCAGCAAACGCGCCACCTACTTCGCCGACGTCAAACACCAGTTCAACGATGACTGGTCGCTGAAAGTCGCCGGTGTCTACTCGCGCAACACTCAGGACATGGAATATTCCTTCCCGAGCGGCACAGTGCCGTTGGGCGCCACCGCCACCAACACGCTGATGCTCGGCAGTACCTATGACTACGACCAGCGCGACTACGGTTTCGATGCTTACGTCGACGGCAAATTCGACGCCTTCGGCCAGCAGCACGAACTGATCGTCGGCGCCAACGCCAGCCGTTCGCACAAGGACGACTTCTACGCGGTGGCGGCATTGCCACAGCGCCAGAACGTGTTCAACCCGAACCACAACATCCCGCAGCCGGATGAAAGCTACTACCTGGCCAACGCCTCCCGTGGCGGCCCGGTGGACATGCACATCAAGCAATACGGCGCTTACTCGATCGCCCGCCTGAAACTCGCCGACCCGATGACCCTGATACTCGGCAGCCGGGTCAGCTGGTACAAATCCGACACCGACTCGGTGCAGTACTTCCGCGGCGAAGGCACCGAGGTCAACACCCAATCCACCGAAACCGGCCAGGTCACGCCGTTCGCCGGCCTGCTCTACGACCTCAACGACAACCTGACCGCCTACGCCAGCTACACCGACATCTTCACCCCGCAAGGCTCGTACAAAACCATCGACGGCAGCACGCTCAAGCCGCTGATTGGCCAGAGCTACGAATTGGGGATCAAGGGTGAGTGGTACGACGGTCGCTTGAACACCACGTTCAACCTGTTCCGCACCATCCAGAAAGACGCGGCCCAGGATGACCTGCGGTGCGAAGACAGCTCCTGCCAGATCAACTCGGGCAAGGTCCGCGCCCAGGGCTTTGAAGCTGAAGTCAGCGGTGAAGTGATCGACCGCCTGCAATTGCTGGCCGGTTATACCTACACCCAGACCAAGGTGCTGGAAGATGCCGACGCCACTCAGGATGGCGCGGTCTACAACTCCTACGTGCCGCGTCACCTGTTGCGCGTCTGGGGTGATTACGCCCTGAGCGGACCGCTGGACCGTGTGACCATTGGTGCGGGTGTCAATGCACAGACGGGCACCTACCGCGTTTCGCCTCTGGGCGGGGACAATGTCGATGGCGCGGGTTATGCGGTCTGGAACGGTCGCATTGGTTATCGGATCGATGACACCTGGTCGGTGGCGTTGAACGGCAATAACCTGTTCGACAAGCGTTATTACGCGACCATTGGTACCGAGGGGTTCGGTAACTTCTACGGGGATCCGCGCAATTTTGTGATGTCGGTGAAGGCTGATTTCTGATTGGTCTGATGTTGTTTAGAAGCCCCGCTTTGGCGGGGCTTTTTGATTTTTGGGATTGGGGGCATATCCTTTGCTGCGGTGAAGGCTACTTAAGGTTCCGCCCTTACGGCGGGTCACTTTTTCCAAACGCCGGAATGCCGGCCCAGCGAAAAGTAACCAAAAAGGCTTTGCCCCGGCGTACGGCCCGCTCGCTGGGGCTCGGGGTACCTTCCGTTACGGGACCGATCCGGGCGCAGCCTGCCGAAGGGGCAAAAGATCAAGAGCCAGAGCAAAAGCCCCTCACCCTAGCCCTCTCCCGGAGAGAGAGGGGACTGACCGAGGTGTTCAGGCGAAATACGCCGACTTGCGATATCGAGTCGAATGCAGATACTGAAAAGCCCGCAAATCGGCTCCCTCTCCCTCGGGAGAGGGCTGGGCGGGCGGCGTTCCGATGAGGGGCGAATCCAACACAGATCCAAAGCAGACCACACGCTTTTCACCATTCAACAATGAGCGTTAGCTCGAGTGCTTTTGATCTTGATCCACCGGCGACGTCGGAAGGCTGAGTGGAGGGATTGATCCGGGCGTGGGAGCGCAGCGACCGTACGACGCAGTCGTACACAGCGGAAGGAGGTGCAGCGAAGCAAACCGGAGCCGCTGCGCCCGGATCAGTCCCGTAGCGAAGGAACCCGAGCCTGCGAGGGCCGAACGCAGGAGCAAGCCTTTTTGGGTACTTTTTCGGGGCGTTTGGAAAAAGTGCCTCGCCGTAAGGGCGAAACCGTAATCAGCTACACCCGCAGCAACGGATATACACACAAAAACATCAGAAAAATACTCCCACCGCAGCACCGAAAACTCCCCGGAAATTG
>NZ_WBRZ01000190.1:0-10835 GCF_008923895.1 Pseudomonas sp. GXM4 | reverse complement strand
CCTCATCGCTGGCAAGCCAGCTCCCACAGTGTTGTGTATACCGCGGGAACTGTGGGAGCTGGCTTGCCAGCGATGGCGTCAGTGCAGCCGCTGGGTAATCAAGAGATCGCCGGCTGACTATGCGGAAACAACAGATCGACAAAGCGTTCCGCCGTCGGCTGCGGTTCATGGTTGGCGAGGCCGGCGCGCTCATTGGCTTCGATGAACACGTACTCGGGCTGATCCGCTGCCGGCACCATCAGATCGAGCCCGACCATTGGAATATCCAGCGCCCGCGCCGCGCGCACTGCCGCGTCGACCAGGGTTGGATGAAGAATGTCGGTCACGTCTTCCAGCGTCCCGCCGGTGTGCAGGTTGGCCGTGCGCCGCACGAACAGATGCTCGCCGGCCGGCAGGATGCTGCTGTAGTCGTAACCGGCGGCATGCAGCGTGCGTTGGGTTTCGTGGTCCAGCGGAATCTTGCTTTCGCCACTGGTGGCGGCTTGCCGGCGGCGGCTCTGCGCTTCGATCAGCGCACCAATCGAATGCTGACCATCGCCGACCACTTCGGCGGGCTTGCGAATCGCCGCCGCCACCACTTCAAAGCCGATCACCACGATGCGCAGATCAAGGCCTTCGTGGAAGCTTTCCAGCAGCACGCGACTGTCGAACTGCTTCGCCGTTTCGATAGCCTTCTGCACCTCTTCGATGGTGCGCAGATCCACCGCGACGCCGTGGCCCTGTTCGCCATCGAGAGGCTTGACCACCACCCGTTGGTGCTCATCGAGGAAGGCCAGGTTGTCGTCGGCATTGCCCGCCAGTTGCTGCGCCGGCAGTTTCAGGCCTGCGGCCTTGAGCACCTTGTGGGTCAGACTTTTGTCCTGGCACAGGGTCATGCTGATCGCACTGGTCAGATCGCTCAGCGACTCGCGGCAGCGCACGCGACGGCCGCCATGGCTAAGGGTGAACAGCCCGGCGTCGGCGTCATCGACTTGCACGTCGATACCGCGTCGATGCGCCTCTTCGACGATGATCCGCGCGTAAGGATTGAAATTCGCCTCCGGGCCCGGGCCGAGAAACAGCGGCTGGTTGATGCCGTTCTTGCGCTTGATGGCGAAGGTCGGCAGGTTGCGGAAACCCAGTTTGGCGTAAAGGTTTTTCGCCTGACGATTGTCGTGCAGCACCGACAGATCCAGATAAGCCAGGCCGCGACTCATGAAGTGCTCGACCAAATGTCGCACCAGCACTTCGCCGACGCCGGGGCGCGAGCAATGCGGGTCGACCGCCAGGCACCAGAGGCTGCTGCCATGTTCCGGATCGTTGAAGGCTTTTTCATGATTGAGGCCCATGACACTGCCGATCACCGCGCCGCTGTCTTCGTCTTCCGCCAGCCAGTAGACCGGGCCGCCCTGATGATGCGGGGTGAGCAACTCCTGATCGATCGGCAACATGCCGCGCGCCTGGTACAAACGGTTGATGCCCTGCCAGTCGGTTTCGCTCTGCGCACGACGAATGCGGAAGCCGCGAAACACCCGCGTGGCCTGCCGGTAATCGCTGAACCACAAACGCAGGGTGTCGGATGGATCGAGAAACAGCTGCGTCGGCTCCAGGCCGAGAATCTGCTGCGGTGCGGCAACATACAGGGCGATGTCGCGCTCGCCGGGTTGCTCGTTGAGCAGCTCCTGCGCCAGCGACGCCGGGTCGGGAAAGGTGTGGCCGATCAGCAGCCGGCCCCAACCGCAATGCACGGCAATCGGGGCGCTGGCAAGCTCGCTGCCGTCTTCGGCCAGGCGCGCCTGCAAACGTTCATACGAGGGGGCCTGACCACGCAACAGGCGTTGGTTGATGGACGTGGCATGGGGTTTCATCAATCAGATTCCTTGTTCACTGAGCCACAGGTTCAGGGCCGCCAGTTGCCACAGTTTCGAGCCGCGCAATGGGGTCAGTTGGCCTTGCGGGTCAGTCAGAAGCTTGTCGAGCATGCTCGGGTTGAACAGGCCGCGATCCTGGCTCGGATCCAGCAGCAACTCGCGCACCCAATTGAGCGTGTCGCCCTGCAAGTGCTTGAGACCCGGCACCGGGAAATAGCCTTTCTTGCGGTCGATCACTTCGCTTGGAATGACCCGGCGCGCAGCTTCTTTCAGCACTTGCTTGCCGCCATCGGGCAGCTTGAATTTGCCCGGCACACGGGCCGACAGTTCGACCAGTCGATAGTCGAGAAACGGCGTACGCGCTTCCAGGCCCCAGGCCATGGTCATGTTGTCGACGCGTTTGACCGGGTCATCGACCAGCATCACCGTGCTGTCCAGACGCAGCGCCTTGTCCACGGCAGCCTCGGCGCCGGGCTCGGCAAAATGCTGTTTGACGAAGTCGCCCGCCGCATCATGATCGACCAGCCATTTCGGCTGCACAGTCGCCGCGTAGTCGTCGTAGCTGCGATCGAAGAATGCATCGCGATAAGCGGCGTACGGATCCGCCGCGCCGTCGACCTGCGGATACCAGTGGTAACCGGCAAACAGTTCGTCCGCACCTTGGCCGCTCTGCACCACTTTGCAGTGCTTGGCCACTTCGCGGGACAACAAATAGAACGCGATGCAGTCATGGCTGACCATCGGCTCGCTCATCGCCCGGAACGCGGCGGGCAGTTGTTCGATGATTTCTTTCTCGTCGATGCGCAACTGATGGTGGCGAGTGCCGTAGTGTTTGGCGATCAGGTCCGAGTACTGGAACTCGTCGCCGCGCTCGCCGCCGGCATCCTGGAAACCGATGGAAAAGGTCGACAGATTCTCTACGCCGACTTCGCGCAACAGGCCGACGAGCATGCTCGAATCGACACCGCCCGAAAGCAACACACCGACATCCACTGCCGCACGCTGACGAATCGCCACCGCTTCGCGGGTGCTGTCGAGGACGCGATCGACCCAGTCTTCCAGATTGAGGTTTTTCTCGTCTTCATTCGGACCGTAGGGCAGGGTCCACCAGGTTTTCTGCTCGGTGCGGCCATCGGCTTCAACGCGCATCCAGGTGGCAGGCGGCAGTTTTTCGATACCGGCCAGCAACGTGCGCGGCGCAGGTACGACCGCGTGGAAATTCAGATAGTGATTGAGCGCCACCGGATCGAGGATCGGGTTGATGTCGCCGCCCTTGAGCAGCGCTGGCAATGCCGAGGCGAAGCGCAGGCGTTGGCCAGTGCGCGACAGGTACAGCGGCTTCACGCCGAGACGGTCACGGGCGATGAACAGGCGCTGGGCATCACGCTCCCAAATGGCGAAGGCGAACATGCCGTTGAGCTTCGGCAGCAATCCCTCGCCCCAGGCGTGATAACCCTTGAGCAGCACTTCGGTGTCGCCACCCGAATAGAAGGCATAACCCAGTGCTTCAAGCTCTGCGCGCAGTTCCGGGAAGTTGTAGATCGCACCGTTGAACGCCAGGGACAGGCCCAGTTGGCTGTCGATCATCGGCTGCGCCGAGCCGTCCGACAGGTCCATGATTTTCAGGCGTCGATGACCCAGGGCAATCGGCCCTTGGGCATGGAAGCCCCACGCGTCAGGGCCGCGAGGGGCCAGGTGATGGGTGATTCTCTCGATCGCTGCAAGGTCTGCAGGTTGTTGATCAAAACGTAACTCGCCAGCTAATCCGCACATAAAGTCCTTACCGGTTTTTCCGTTGGGGAAGGTCAAGCCGTACCACGCGAAAAGTGCGGGTACTCAGAAACTGACCTGTCACGGTAGGCGGAGTTTTAGATCGATAAGTTATAAGCGCGGCGCTACGGCCTCTGCAGGTCGGTGCTAGAGGGCGCCCTGGCAGCGTTAGCCGGTTTTTTTTGCGGGGCGGTAGCGGGCTGTTTTATAGGCCGAAAAACTGCGTGTGTTTGCGGCATTTGCCAGCAGTTTTTTCCATTATCAATTCATTCACACCATCGCTAAGGTCGAAAGCCCCAACAGCAATAAAGGACTATTGCCATGTCAGTGCAGCAACAGAAACAAAACCTTGCTCCATCTTCAGTGCTCGGCACGCTGCTGGAAGCCACCGCAGACCTCGACACGGCCGAGGCCCTGGAGAAAAGTCTGCCGCCTTATTTGCTCAAGGCTTCGACCGACACGCTGGCCACGCTGGATCAGACCGCTCGCGAGCTGCATCGCCTGCAGCTCAAAGTGGCCAAGGATCTGGCCGGATTGCAATCGTTGCGCGGTTTCTGCAAAAAAGAACTCACCGCTGCGTTGAACGCCAAGTGGCCGGCGGTCTATGACGTCGAACAGGATGTGCTCAGTCTGCCGGGTGACGATTGCGGCTGCGACGCGACGGCGACCAACCAAGCGGGTATCGATGTCGTAAAACACGCCGAGCAAACCCTGCTGCAGGCGGCGATGCAGAACTTCACTGAAGACGAAGAGCAAGCCGATGGTTTCCCGTCCGGCAGTGTCGTGCGCATTGCCAGTGCGCCTGCGGGTGTGCAGGGCCTGACACCGCAGGCGTTCGCCGCGTTGTGCCGCACGCTCGACCTGGGCAAGAAATATCAGCAACATTTCCAGCAAGTCTTCGGCCTGCGCGATGCCGACGGCAAAGTCGTGACCAGTAGCGTCCTGACCCGCGACATTGGCGCGATGAAAAAAAGCCTGTTGCAGCTCGACGCCCATCTGGCCGCGCTCAAGGCTGATATCACTCCGCAGGGATTGCGCATGCTGCAGGATCTGATTGATGCCCAGGGCGTGGCGTCGGCAACCCTGCGCCACGGCAACGACCCGATGATCATGCAGGGAATCGAGATACTGGACAGCTGCGTGTGGGGTGTCGTGGTGTTCTGCGCGCGCTCGGTGCAGGAACATCCCGAGGATGGTTGCCTGGTCTACATGGCGGGCGAGCCCGATAGGGCGTTGTACGAATATCCGAGCTTCAATGCCTTCAAAAACTATCTCACGCAACAACTGCGCAAACCGGACTACAAGGATTATTTCGGTCGATGCCTTGATGAGGATGACAAGGCCGATTTCTTCAAAACGTTCGAGGAAAAGGGCGAGTTGGGCCTCATCAGGCAACTGTCGATGAGTGTCCCGCTTTTTGATTTCATGGTGCAGAGTCACGTCGGCAAATTACAGATCGATGCGCGCAAACTGGCGGTGCCGACGGCAGATATCGATGAGGACGCACGCCAGAAACGTCTGCTGGATTTTCTCCAGCTGGGCGTGACCATCGCGTCAGTGGCGGGCATGTTTGTGCCGGTCCTTGGCCAACTGATGATGGGCGTCGCGGTCGGGCAATTGCTCGGCGAAGTGTATGAAGGGGTCGAAGACTGGCAGCGTGGCGATCATCAGCAAGCGCTTTCGCACCTGCTCAGCGTGGTGGAGAACATTGCGCTGATGGCGGCGTTTGCCGGCGGGCAGAAGGCGTTGGGCACGCTGGGCGGCAAACTGCTGCGCTCGCACCCGGAGTTCTTCGGGCAATTTCGGGCCATCCTCAATCACGCAGGCAAGGCACGTCTGTGGAAGCCCGATCTCGTTGCCTATGAGCATTCACTCCCGGCGGGATTCACCATTGATGCCAGCTCCAAGGAGTTTTATCAGGTGGGCCGCAAAACCCTTGGGCGTGTCGATCATCGATTCTTTGCCGGCAGTTACGATGCCGATGCCAGCCTGTGGCGTCTGGAGCATGCCAGTCGCGCTGACGCCTATGCCCCGGAGTTGGCCCGGCACGTTGAGGGGGGCTGGCGCATTCCTGGCGAAGAGCCCGAGGAGTGGGGCAGTTCTGCGTACGCACTCAAACGCATCGACCCGCACCTGAGCGAATTCACCGACAGCGACCTGGATAACATGCGTCGGCTCAGTGGCATCAGTCATGACCAGTTGCTCCAGGCGTTCAACGATAACCTGGCGTTGCCGGAGCGTCTGCGCGACACGGTGGAACGCGTGCGTCTCTCCCGTCAACTGCGCCAGCTGACCCGCGAACTGCAGGCCGGCGAAGTACATTCCGGCCAGCCCGCCGAGGAGCAATTGCACGCATTGCCCAAGCTCAAGGGCTGGCCAACCGACCGCTACATCGAGGTGACCAACGCCGATGGCAGCGTCGAGGGAACTTATCCATTGACCCGCGAGCCCGACGAAGCTCTGAGCGTGGCAGTCAGCCGTGAACAACTGGCGGCGGGGCAGTTGCTGCGAACGGTCATTGATGGCCTGTACCAGAACGAAATCGATGCTTTGCTCGGCGGTAAAACCGCCGCCAGCCTGGAAGAGTCGGCGCTGGCGAAGAAGCTCGGCGCGGCGCTGAAGACGGATCATCGTGAGGTGCTTGAGCGTATGTATCAGCGTTATGACCGGAGCGAGGCGGACGATGTGCTGAAGTTGCGCAAGGTCTTTGCCGCCATTGCGACGCGCCATGGGCAGCAGCTGATCGAGCGCGCGCCGAGTATCGAACGATTGCATCTGCGCGAGACCGGGCAGGTGCCGTTGCGGATGGGGCAACGCGTCAGGCAAAACATCAACGCAGTGCGACTCGATCGTGCCCTGACGGGTTTGCATTGGCCACGACTGGCCAATGCCGATACCGACAAACTGGCCATTCAGTTGCTGCCACGACTGAGCGGCTGGGATGCACAATTGCGCTTGCAAGTGCGTGACAAGACACTCGCCGGGCCAATTCTGGAAGCCATCGGCGATGCCTCTGCGAAACCCGAAAATACCTGCTCGCTGGTGAAGTCTGCTGCCGGTTACGAGGCGTTCAGTGGCGACGGCAAGTCACTTGGCAAAGTGGCAGCAGCGCCGGGGGATCTGTACAGCGCGATTCTCAAAGCGCTGCCGTTGCGTCAGCGGACGGCCGCCGGGTTGGGCGGGTCTGCGCAGGCTGACACGGTGCGCTTGCGCAGCAAATTGCTCGATGCGGCGCTGGACGAACGCGAGGAGACGGCGCAGACATTGGTTCGCGGCACGTTTGAGCCTCGGCTTGTCGAGCCGGCCTGCATGCAGAGCGATCAGGCTGCCGGGACGGAGCATTCGCGGGCGCTGCTGCGCAAGGCGCGCAAACTGTATCCACGCTTGAATCAGCAGCAGCTCAGCCAATTGCTCGATGAGCTGGGCGATGATCCGTTGAGCCGTGCGACCCGCATCAAAGCTCTGCGTCAGGATCTGCAGACCCTGCGTGACGTTCTGTTTGTCTGGAGCGAAGATGCCGCGGCCCTGAAAGCCATGGGTGGCGATCTGGCCGAAGCGCGGCACAGCCGGAAAATCGCCGCCGAGTTGATCGAAGAAGGATTTCGACGCTTTCATTGGGCCACCAACGAAGAGGGAAAAAACCTCTGTACCCTCAACCTTGACGGCATGCGCATCGGTAAGGTGCCAACATTGCCGCCGTCGGTGAGCTTCGACCACATAGAGCAATTGTCGATGCGCAACATGGCGCTGGGTGATGATGTCGCGCACTTCCTCAAGTCCTTCAAACAGCTCGAGCTACTGGAACTGGGCAGCAACACGATCACCCGGTTGCCTGAAGTGTTGTCGCACATGCCGCGTCTGCAACGGCTGAGTCTGGCAGGCAATCAGCTCAAACTGACCGAACAGACCCTGGCGAAGCTGAACAGTCTGAGCACGTTGCGCTACCTGAATCTGGACAAGAATCCGTTGGGCGCCACCCCGGATTTCAGTCAAATGACGCAACTGCGCCGCTTGTCCCTGCAAGACACCGGCATCACGGAACTGCCAGAAGGCCTGTCCAATTCCGTCCACATTGAATTGATGAACCTGACCGGGAATAAAATCAAAGAGCTGCCCGACTGGTTATTCCAGAAAACACGCCAGTTCACCAGCGCACTCAAGCTGGGACTGAATCCTTTTTCCGAACGCAGCAAAACGCATCTGGAAAACTATCGCGATAATTTCGGCATCGGTATGGACTACCTCCCCAATGACATCGCCAGGATGAACGAGCAACACGCCCGCTCGCTCTGGTTGACCAAGAACAGTGGCGAGGAGTGGGCAGAACAGACGCGCATCTGGACGGCATTGCGAAACGAGCCGAAGGCCGATGGGTTGTTCACCGTGCTGGCGCAACTGGGCGATACCGCGGACGGGAAAAAGGCCAGCGCCGACTTGCAGCGACGCGTCTGGGCGGTACTGAAGGCGGCCGAAGCTGACGGGCCGCTGTGTGAACAAGTGCTCGACACGGCTGCCGATCCGCTTCATTGCACCGACAACGCAACGCTGGTGTTCAGTCGCCTGGAAGTCGAGGTGGAAGTCGAGCGGGTAACCAGCGCGGCAAGCGGCCGCAAGGTCACTGCCAAGGCTCTGCTGGAACTGGGCCGCAGTCTGTTCAGGCTGGACAAGCTGGAAGAAATTGCCCTGGAGCATTCGCTCCGGGCGCCGAAGGTCGATGCACTGGAAATGAACCTTGCTTATCGCATCGGTCTGACCGATGCGCTCGGGCTGCGCGGTCAACCGAAAGGTATGCTGTTCGATGCCCAGAGTGGCGTGACAGCCGCTGATCTTGAGGTCGCCAGAAATCGCGTGATGACTGCCGAACTTTCCCCGCAATGGCTGAAATACATGCAGGAGCGAACGTTCTGGCGTGATTATCTGAAGCGTACGTTTACGCGCAAATTTTCAATGATCGATGAATCGTTCGCGCCGCGCATGAGTGCCCTCGATGAGCAGGCGGACACCCTCCTCAGTGCCGACTATGTGAGTCAGGCGAATGCCCTCCAGCTTGAAAAGGAGCAGGCACAAGAGGCAGTGATCAAGCGCCTGACCGAAGAGTCCATACGCCTGATGGATCTCGGCCTCTGTGTGATGCCGGACATCTGATATTCACTTGCCGCGAATCAGTTTGCGCAAGGCAAACCGGTTGGGATGGCACGCTTCGGCCACGCTGCGCGGCAACGGCAGCGGCTCGTTGTCCAGCCACGCGGCGAGCAGTTCGCCGGACAGCGGCGCGGTGATCAGCCCGCGAGAACCGTGGCCGCTGTTGACGTACAGACCATCGAGCCATGGGCAGGCGATGTCCGGCACCTGTCGGGCGTCTTTGCTCAACGCAGCGTAGGTTTGATTGAAGGTTTGCAGATCAGCGAGCGGGCCGACAATCGGCAGGTAATCGGGGCTGGTGCAGCGATAGGCTGCGCGGCCCTCAAGGTTCTCAATTGGCTGCTCGCTGATGTTCAGACGGCTCAGCAGATCGCTGGAAATCTCTTCGAGCATCGCCAGATTGCCTTGGTGCTCGGCAGTCGTGGGCGTCAGGTCGTCGCTGTTGAAGTCGAAACTCGCGCCCAGGGTGTGCTCGCCCAGACGCGCCGGGGCGACGTAGCCTTCGGCGCACACCACGGTGGTCAGCGCATGACTGTCTGCGGTTTCAGGCAGACGCGTAATTTGTCCGCGAATGCGCTTGAGCGGCAATTCGGCACTCTGGGCAAAACGTTTGATTTCGGCAGCACCGGCCAGGATCACCACCGGCGCACTGGCGAGCAAACGCTCGCCGTCGAACGCTTGCCACTGGTCAGCGACTTTACGCAGTTCCAAAGCTTCGTGATGGCTGAGCAACTCAATATTGGTGTGGGCCGCCTGGGCCTGACACAGCGCCGGCGGATGCACCCAGCCGCCCTCTGGGTAGAACAAGCCGCCGTGGGTCACGCCGACACCGGCGCGAGCCTGCGCTTGCGGCTGTTCCAGCCACTGCAAGAGATCTTCAGGAAACGCCGCCGCCAGTTGCCCGTGGCGCTCGGCTTCCTTGGCGTTGAACGCCAGTTGCAGCACGCCGCAGTCATCCCAGTCGCTGCCGCGTTGCAGGCTTTCCAGCAGGCGCCGGGTGTAACCGAAGCCGCTGACGATCAACTGCGACAACGCCGTGCCATGGGCGGACAGCTTGAGATAGAGCACGCCTTGCGGGTTGCCAGACGCTTCCTGCGCCACCGCCGCGTGACGCTCGAGCAGACTCACCTGCCAGCCGCGCGCCGCCAGACTCGACGCCGTCGCGCAGCCGGCCAGACCGGCGCCGATCACCAGCGCCCGGCGCTCACCGCGCAACGGAGCAGGGCGGGCGAACCAGGGTTTAACCGGCATTGGCGCCGTCACCTCGGCGGGCCAGCCGAGAAATTCGCCACGCAGGATTTCCCACTTGTGGCCGATGCCCGGTGTGCGCTTCATCTTGAACCCGGCAGCGTTGAGCAGACGCCTTACCCAACCGGTGCTGGTGAAGGTGCTGATGGTCGAGCCCGGCGCGGCCAGGCGCGCCAGCTCGACGAACAGCTCAGCGGTCCACATGTCCGGGTTTTTCGCCGGTGCGAAACCATCGAGAAACCACGCGTCGATCTGCGCATCGAGTTGCGGCAGTTGCTCCAGCGCATCGCCGATCAGCAAGGTCAGCGTCACTCGACCTTCGGCCAAAGTAATGCGCTGAAAGCCTTGATGAATCGCCACGTAATGCCTCAGCAACTGATCCGCCAACGGCTTGAGTTCCGGCCACAGTGCCAAGGCCCGACGCAGATCCGCAGGCGCCAGCGGGTACTTCTCGACGCTGACAAAATGCAGGCGCGCACCGGCCACTGCGTGTTGTTCGAATAGCTGCCAGGCGCAGAGAAAATTCAGCGCGGTGCCGAAGCCGGTTTCGCCAATGACCAGCCGACCATCCGCCGGCAGCGCAGCGAAGCGCTCGGCCAGACGGTTCTGCTCAAGAAACACGTAACGGGTTTCCTCCAGCCCCGACTGATCGGAAAAATACACGTCATCAAACACCCGCGAACGTGGGCGTCCCTGGTCGTCCCAGTCGAGTTGGGCGTGGGGCATTTCGGCTTTCATGGCAGGCTCGGCAAACACAAGGCGGCCATTCTAGCCGATCACGCGCGAGCTGCCTGATCCAGCTCAAGACGGGATTTGGGCGTGTCA
>NZ_WBRZ01000019.1:0-40504 GCF_008923895.1 Pseudomonas sp. GXM4 | reverse complement strand
CAGCGCGAAACGGCGGGTGCGAGATCTTTGATCCCGTTCATGACACAAACCACCCGTACCAGCGCACTGAAATTCTTCACCCCGCCGTAACGCAGATGCACCTCGCGATCAACGTGGGATAACAGTGTGCTGACCGAACAATGATTGTCCTCGGCCATGCCGCCGAGAATATTCCAGTAGACCTGCTCCAGGCGCAGGCAGGTCGCAAAACCGTTGAGGCGAATCGATCGCGACAACGGCCGGATCAGATTCATGTCGAACTCGCTGACAAACGGGTCGACTTTAATTACGTGCCGCGAAGCCGACATCCTGTCGCTTCGCCTGTCTCCTTCTACCATAGCGTTGACACTCCTTTGCCATGACTGCTGATTTATAAGGCAACATCCTGCGCCTTCATAAAAACCCAGTGACAAAGTTAGCGCCATACGACTTGTTGACCAGCCTCGTAGGATAAGCCAACGACAACGGTAAGAGTCTGGAGAGCATGCGGACGACCTCACGCCGTCCGCAGCGGCCGGGTCATTCCTCGAGCAGCGCGCGCAGCATCCACGCAGTTTTCTCGTGCACTTGCATGCGCTGGGTCAGCAGATCGGCGGTCGGCTCGTCGCTGACCTTGTCCAGCAGCGGGAAAATGCCGCGCGCGGTACGCGTCACCGCTTCCTGGCCTTCGACCAATTGCTTGATCATGTCTTCGGCGCTCGGCACACCGACTTCTTCTTTAATAGAAGAAAGACGCGCGTAGGTCGCGTAGGCACCCGGCGCCGGGAAGCCCAACGCACGGATACGCTCGGCGATCGAATCGACGGCCAGCGCCAGCTCGTTGTACTGCTCTTCGAACATCAGGTGCAGCGTGCGGAACATCGGGCCGGTGACGTTCCAGTGAAAGTTATGGGTTTTCAGATACAGCACATAGGTGTCCGACAGCAGTCGCGACAGCCCTTCGACGATGGATTTGCGGTCTTCTTCACTGATACCGATATCAATTGCCATGCTTACCCCCTAACAGTGATTGAATTCATCCAGCAGGTTCAGCCCCACTTTAGCAAGGCACGCGCCCGCTCGCAGCTATCAATCCGTGATCTGACTGCGACAAATCGACCGTTTCTCTGCCGCTGGCCGGGCTGATTTGAGTAGCCGCAGGCTTTGCTGTTAAATAGGCAGTGTGTCGCCATGCCCTATTTTCCGGGGCGTTGCGCATAGGCTGATGCCGTGTACGTGTCCACCGCCTCTTATTTTGTCCTGAAGCGAACCGTGCGCCTTCAGCTCTTCCTTGTGAGCCGTCATAACGTGAGCCAATCAAAATGTTGAAAATCGTCCACCTGCTAATGGGCGCAGCAGCCTTGCTGCTGTCGTTCATACCCAGCCTGAAAGCCGAAGCCGTTCCTTACCTGCAACAGCCCGATGCACTTTACCTGGCCTTTTTCGGCCTGCTGAACCTGGTCATCGCTCCAGTGATTCCCTACTGGAACAAAGGCCCGCGCCAGCATCTGCAAAATCTGGTCAGCGCCCTTCTGGTACTGACTGTCGTCCTGCAAACTTTGACCCTGATCGCGCCGATGCCGGTCATCGCTGGCCAGCCGGCGGTGTTGTTCAGCCTGGTGATCGCCCTGGTTGCCGTGCTGCTGCATTTGGCTGTCAGCTTCTACAAATCGTCACCGGCCGCTGCGCCGACTACCTATGACATGAGCAATCGCGATACCGGCACCGTGAAGTGGTTCAACACTTCCAAGGGTTTCGGGTTTATCTCCCGGGATTCCGGCGATGATATTTTCGTGCACTTTCGCGCCATTCGTGGTGAAGGCCACCGTGTTCTGGTCGAAGGCCAGCGCGTCGAGTTCTCGGTGATGAACCGCGACAAGGGCCTGCAAGCCGAGGACGTGATCGCCGCTCTGCCGCGTCGCTGATCCATAGCAAAAAAAAACCGCGAACAGCCTGGCTGTCCGCGGTTTTTTTATGCCTGGCGAATGGCTCAATAATGCGGCGGCGGTGCGTCTTCTTCGAAAGCACCGAACTGCCCGACCATTTCTTCGTGACGCTTGATCAGCGCCTCCATCTGCAATTGCAGGCGCTCGATGACTCTCTGCTGGGCCACCAGCACATCGTTCAAAGCCTGAATGGTGTCATCCTGAAAGGCCAGACGACTTTCCAGATCGGTTACGCGCTCTTCAAGGCTCATGACTCAGCCCTCCACAAAGGTGAATTCTTCGGTCAGCACCAGACGCAAGCGCTCGCGAATGGCTGCTACCTGTTCCGCGCTGTACGGCTTGGCCGGGTGCCTGCCCCAGACCGGCGCCGGCCAAGCGGCGTCGTCGCGTTTACGCACAATGACATGCATGTGCAACTGACTGACAACGTTACCCAGGGTTGCCACGTTCAGCTTGTCAGCATCGAAGGAATCCTTGAGCAATTCGGCAAGGGTGGTGGTTTCCCGCCATAGCTGTTGCTGATCGGCGACATCCAACTGAAACAACTCGCTGATATCCTCGCGACGAGGTACCAGGATGAACCAAGGGTAATTGCTGTCGTTGGACAGCAACAGCCGGCACAACGGAAAGTCGCCGATGACCAGGGCGTCCTGTTGAAGTCGTGAATCCAAAGCAAACACTGTGAGCACTCCCGCTGATCCTATGACTCAGCTTAGCGGCGGCGCCGTAAAAGCAGCGCGCCAAGCGACAGAACGGCAGCATACCTGCGAATGCAGCGGGCTTCACGCTTCCCTCCGACAGTAATTCAGTAAGCGCGCCGACATAAGACATTTATCTCGCCGACGCACCAATACAGCCCCGGACATGAGCCTTGACGTGAAGATCCGCATGAAAACCCCTGATCTGTCGACCCTCGAATCGGACGGCGCCAGTTTTACTCGGGCCCGATTGTGATTTTTTTGCACCAAAACTGCACAACACGTCTACGCTCAGTGGGTCGGGCATCCGCCAAATACTCAATGCGGGGTGAACCGGTAACGTTTTTGGTTGTCCTGCGCGGCTTTGGTGCGTTGCAACACCATTGGGGGATCGTCGTCAAGCCCGTAACAAAACAGCCCCGAGACCCCGTTTTCACAAGGTTTTCACATCTGAGAGCTGCACACAGAAAAATAACCGCAGCGTTTTTGCGGTTTGTGCACGCTTGTTGCATTCGTAAAGGTATGGACTATAAGCGCACCACGGGAAGTGGTCGCCTGAAGCCAATAAAAACAGTGGCAGGGTTGCCCGATGGAGATTCAAGTGTTTTGCCAGGGACTCTTTTTTAGCGATGCAAAAAGGCCCGGAAACAGCGATAAAGTTGTCAGCCCGGTTGCATCGGTACTGTGGATTTGCGACATCCAGCGCTCCTTCTGCGACAACGCCGTAAAGAAGCTGAAAGGTTGATTTCGCAAGTATCGCCAACAATGTCGGCGTGATATAAGTTTGCGCCGACACAAAAAGAAAGAGCCGCCCAGATAATAAAACAGGTGGGACGGCAGTACTCTTCTAAAAACCAAAGGAGCAAATCACGATGCGCGTGATGAAGTGGAGCATGATCGCCCTGGCTGTTGCAGCAGGCACCTCGCAGTTCGCAATGGCGTCTTCTCAGGATGAATCGAAAGGTTTTGTTGAAGACAGCAGCTTCAGCGTCAAGACTCGCATGCTGTATATGAACCGTGATTTCAAGAACGAAAACCTGAAAAGCAGCCCGTCGGGTGAGCGCCAGGGCTATCGTGAAGAAACCGGTATTGGCATGCATGCCATTTACGAGTCCGGCTTCACCCAAGGCACCATCGGTGTAGGTGTAGATGCTTTCGGTCTTGGCTCCATCAAGCTGGACACTGGACGCGGCCGCACTGGCAACGGTCTGTTCGCTCCCGATAGCGACGGCAGAGCTGAAGACACTCAGTCGAAAAGCGGTGGAGCAGTCAAGTTCCGTCTTTCCGACACTGTCCTGAAATACGGTAACCAGTTTGTCGCCAGCCCGGTTTTTTCCACCGACGACAGCCGCTTGCTGCCTGAGACCGCTACCGGCACCATGCTGGTATCCAAAGAGATCCCGGGCCTGGAACTGAGCGCAGGTCGCTTTACCGCGCTGAGCGCGCAAAGCCAGATGGGTCGTGACTCCATCGTTGAAGGTGGCCTGAAATCCGCTGACATCGCCGGTGCTACCTATCAGTTCACCGACAGTTTTGTCGCCGGTGTTGCAGCATCCGACGTGGAAGACCACTTCAAGAAGCAATACGTCAATCTGAACTACACCCTGCCGATCAACGACGAACAGTCGCTGAACTTCGATTTCAACGGGTACAAGAGCAAGAGCCAGGGTCAAGACCTGTCCGGCGACATCGACAACCGCATCTGGTCCCTTAGCGCTGCTTACAGCATCGGCGCGCACAAATTCACCCTCGCCCACCAGCGCTCCAGCGGTGACACCGGTTACGTGTACGGCGTGGACGGCGGCGGCACGATCTTCCTCGCCAACTCCGTGCAGTACTCTGACTTCAACGGTGCAGACGAGCGTTCATGGCAGGGCCGTTATGACCTGAACATGGCTACCTTCGGCGTACCTGGTCTGAGCTTCATGACCCGTTACATCAAAGGTGACAACATCAGCACCGGCGCTGAAGAGGGCAAAGAGCACGAACTGGACTTCGAATCCAAATACGTTATGCAAAACGGTCCAGCGAAAGACTTGTCTTTCCGCCTGCGTAGCGCCTGGTATCGCTCCAACACTTCTTACAACGGTGGTGATAACAACGACCTGCGTTTGATCGTTGAATATCCACTGAGCATCCTGTAATAAGGTTGCGAAGCTGACGTACTGTAGAGCTCTGCTCTAACAAAACCGCCCGCCTGAATCAGGTGGGCGGTTTTTTTATGGATGAATAACTAACCAAAAAGACAAACATTAGCTAGCTACTTATTAGCCAGCATAGTTTCATCGCGCCGATAAAAAACCCGAGAGTGCACACACTGCTCGGGTTTTATATTAGTTGCTGACTGCCAAGCCAACTTCCAAGACGATTACTGCGTGGCAGATTCCTGCACTACGCGTATAACCCGCTGCGGAAACGGAATATCAATCCCGGCAGCCTTCAAACGATCTCGCGCCTGTTCATTGAACATGAACATCACATCCCAATAGTCCGCAGTTTTAACCCATACGCGCAGGGAAACAGTGATCGAGCTGTCACCCAATGTCGAAATCACTGCCTGTGGCTCCGGATCCTGCATGACGCGGGGATCCTTGGCCAGATCCAGCAATACCTGACGGGCCTTCTGCAGATCCGCTTCGTAATCCACGCCCACATCGAACACGACTTTGCGGGTTGGCTGACGGTTGGTGTTGGTGATGATGCCGTTCGACAGGTTGCCGTTGGGCAGGATGATGGTCTTGTTGTCGCCGGTACGCAGCACGGTGTGGAAAATCTGGATGCTGTCGACAGTACCCGCTACACCTTGGGCTTCGATCCAGTCACCGATGCGGAACGGGCGGAACAGCAGAATCAGCACGCCGCCAGCGAAGTTCGCCAGGCTGCCCTGCAAGGCCAAGCCAATCGCCAGACCCGCAGCACCGATGGCCGCGACGAACGAGGTGGTTTCGACGCCGATCATCGACGCGACGCTGACAATCAGCAACACCTTGAGAATGATGTTGGCCAGGCTGCTGATAAAGCCTTGCAGCGCCAGATCGGCATTGCGCAGAGCGAGCAGACCGCCGAGTTTTTGCGTGACCTTGTTGATCAGCCACCAGCCGATCGCCAGGGTAATCACTGCCAGCAGTACGCGGCTGCCGTATTCCATGATCATCGGGATCCACGCCTGGGACGCCTTGACCAGGTGGTCCACTTCCGCATTCAAATCCATGTTCTATCTCCTGATTTCCGGCTTCCCGGGGTGTATTCAAAACAACTGTGGGAGCGAGCCTGCTCGCGAATGCGGCGTGTCAGTCAACTTTTCGCTGAATGAAACACCGCATTCGCGAGCAGGGTCGCTCCCACATAGCCTTCAGACCAAGCTTAGTCGCGGAAGTTGTTGAACTGCAGCGGCATGCCGAATTCCTTGGCACGCAGCGCCGCGATGGCTTCCTGCAGGTCGTCGCGCTTCTTGCCAGTGACACGCACTTGCTCGCCCTGAATGGCGGCCTGGACCTTGAGCTTGGCTTCCTTGATGTGGCCGACGATCTTCTTCGCCAGCTCTTTGTCGATGCCTTCCTTGAGGATGGCGTCCTGCTTCATCAGTTTGCCCGAAGCGTAGGCGTCCTTGACCTCGAGGCACTGCACGTCGATCTTGCGCTTGGTTAGCGCCAGCTTGAGGATTTCGATCATCGCTTCGAGCTGGAAAGCGGCTTCGGCGGTGAGGCTGACGGTCAGGTCTTTTTCCTTGAACTCGAAGCTGCCTTTGCCTTTCAGGTCATAACGACGATCGAGTTCCTTCACGGCGTTCTCGACCGCGTTGGTGAGTTCGTGTTTGTCCAGTTCGGATACCACGTCGAACGACGGCATGTAATCTCTCCAATAAAAAGGCGCGCTCGATGTGCATGGAGCGCGCTTGGCTTGCGGTTAAAATCGGGCTCATTATAACGGGTCTTTTCCTACCGATACGGCGAGCCGCACATGCCTGCAAGCAATCGAGCAAAAAACTGATGTCGACCACCTGGCACGTACTTGGCGCCGGCAGCCTCGGCACACTCTGGGCGACACGTCTGGCTCGCGCCGGCTTGCCAGTGCAACTGATCCTGCGCGATGCCGCGCGCTTGCAAAGCTACGAGGCAGTGGGCGGATTGACTCTGGTAGAAAACGGACAAGCTCATACCTATGCAGTTCCCGGCGAAACCCCGGACAGCCCCGAGCCGATTCGCCGATTGCTGGTTGCGTGCAAGGCCTATGACGCCGAAGAGGCCGTCGCCCGCCTCGCTTCCCGCCTCGCGCCGGACGCCGAACTGATCCTGCTGCAGAACGGCCTAGGCAGTCAGGACGCCGTCGCTGCGCGGGCGCCGCAGGCGCGCTGCATCAGCGCCTCCAGCACCGAGGGTGCGTTCCGTGACGGCGATTGGCGCGTAGTGTTCGCCGGTCACGGGTTCAACTGGCTGGGCGATGGCGCAAATCCGCTGGCGCCGGTCTGGCTGGACGATCTGCAAGCGGCGAACATTCCCCATGAATGGAGCGCCGACATCCTTACTCGCCTGTGGCGCAAACTGGCGCTGAACTGCGCGATCAACCCGCTGACCGTATTGCACAACTGCCGTAACGGCGGGCTGAGCGAGCATCACTGCGAAGTTGCCACACTCTGCGCCGAATTGACCGAACTGCTCGAACGCTGCGGCCAACCTGCTGCGGCGGACAATCTGCAAGCGGAAGTCGAACGAGTGATCCACGCCACCGCCGCCAATTACTCTTCGATGTATCAGGACGTCGCCAACCAGCGCCGCACCGAGATCAGCTATCTGTTGGGCTACGCCTGCAAAATCGCCGAGCGCCATCAGTTGCATCTGCCGCATCTGCACCAGTTGCAGCAACGTTTGGTGGCGCATCTGCGCAAGCGTGGATTGCCCAGTGACTGAGCAGCCGCTAGGCTGACGACTTGTTCCCCTGCTGCGATAAACCTGATGCCATTGCGCCAGCGCCTTGAAAACCTGCCGGTCGGCCAGAAACTGCTGGCCGCCCTGCTGGTGTTGTTGACCACGGTTCTGCTGGTCGCCAACCTGACCTTTATCAGCGCCGCCTACTACATTTCTCAGGAAAGCATGGCGCCTCAGGCCCTGCAGACCATCGGCCGGCTGATCGCCAATCCGAGTCTGGTCAGCGATGCGCTGGAGTCGCCGCGCAGCGCCGAGCGCCTGCTCAAGGAGCTCGACAGTTATTCACCGCTGCGCGCCGCCGCCCTGTACGACGGCAAGGGCGAACGCCTGGCGCAAGTGCAGCGCGGCGAAAAACTCAGTCTCCCCGAGCGCTACCGCCACGTCGAAGCCTGGCAACTCACCGAGTTTCGCAGCAACCAACTGATCACCCTGCCACGCCCCGGTGCCGCGCCGGGGCATCTGTTGCTGGTGGCCAGCAGCGAACTGCCGATGGCGTTCTACACCGGCACTCTGACCGCCAGCCTCGGCATTTTGATCTTCAGCGTACTGCTGTGGCTGGTGATTGCCCGGCAGATCAAACGTCTGATTACCCGGCCGATTCACCAGTTGGAGGAATTGTCCCGGCAGGTCACCCGCGAAGAGAACTACGCCCTGCGCGCCGCGCGCGGCAACCACGACGAAATCGGCAGTCTGGCCGAGGCGTTCAACACCATGCTTTCGCGCATCGAAGCCCGCGAGCAGCAGCTCAAACGCGCACGCGACGACTCACAGGCCGCCTACGATCAGGCGCAGGGGCTGGCCGAGGAAACCCGCCACACCAACCGCAAACTGGAGCTGGAAGTCCAAGTGCGCAGCAAGATCGAGAAGAAACTCACCGGCTTCCAGAATTACCTCAACAGCATCATCGACTCGATGCCCTCGGCGCTGATCGCCCTCGACGAGCAGCTCTACGTCACCCAGTGGAACCAAGAGGCCAGCGCGCTCTCCGGCACGCGCCTGGACGAGGCGCTGAATCAGCCGATCTTCCTCGCCTTCGAACCGCTCAAGCCGTTTTTGCCGCAGCTCAAGGCCACCGTCGAACAGCACACCGTGGCCAAAGTCGATCGGGTCACCTGGTTCAAGGACGATGAACCCAAGCATTATGCGCTGACGTTTTATCCGCTGATGGGCGGTGCCGGGCGTGGCGTGGTGATCCGTATCGACGACATCACCCAGCGTCTGTCGCTGGAAGAAATGATGGTGCAGTCGGAGAAAATGCTCTCCGTCGGTGGACTTGCGGCCGGCATGGCCCATGAAATCAACAACCCGCTCGGCGCGATCCTGCACAATGTGCAGAACATTCGTCGGCGTCTGTCGGCGGATC
This sequence comes from Pseudomonas sp. GXM4, assembly GCF_008923895.1. Lineage (NCBI taxonomy): Bacteria > Pseudomonadati > Pseudomonadota > Gammaproteobacteria > Pseudomonadales > Pseudomonadaceae > Pseudomonas > Pseudomonas sp. GXM4. The sequence continues at coordinate 31,593 of NZ_WBRZ01000019.1, read as the reverse complement.
TGCCGAAGAACATCGAGACCGCCGAACAACTGGGTATCGAACTGGACACGGTGAACCGCTACCTGCAAGGCCGCGAAGTCCCGCAATTGCTCGACGGCATTCAACAGGCCGGCGCCCGCGCGGCGAAAATCGTCACGCACATGCTCAGCTTCAGCCGCCGCAGCACACGGCAAATGGCGCCGTGCGATCTGCCGGCGCTGATCGATCAAGCCGTAGAAATCGCCGGCAACGACTTCGACCTGGCCATCGGCTTCGACTTCAAGGGCCAGGCGATCATCCGCCAGTTCGACCCGGCACTGGGTCCAGTGCCGGGCACCGCCAACGAGCTGGAACAGGTGCTGCTCAATCTGCTGAAAAACGCCGCGCAGGCCATTCATCAGCGCGAAGACGACAGCGAGCCGGGCCGGATCATTCTGCGCACCAGGCTCAATCCGCCGTGGGCCGAGATCCAGGTCGAAGACAACGGCATCGGCATGAGCGAGAACGTGCGCAAGCGTACCTTCGAGCCGTTTTTCACCACCAAGGAAATCGGCCAGGGCACGGGGCTTGGCCTGTCGGTGTCGTACTTCATCATCACCAACAATCACAAAGGCCAGATGGAAGTGCAGTCGGCGCCCGGCCAGGGCACTTGCTTCACTCTACGTCTGCCGCTGGTGCAGCCTGCGCCGTTGACCACCGAAACCAATTCACTACCGAGGTAACCCATGGGCTTTCGCTTGTCGAAGATCTACACCCGCACCGGCGACAAAGGCGAAACCGGCCTCGGTGACGGCCGTCGCGTCCCCAAGGATCACCCGCGCATCGAGGCGATCGGCGAGGTCGATACGCTGAACAGTCAGGTCGGCGTGTTGCTCGCCGGTTTGCTCGCCGAGCGCGAAGTGCATCCGGGACTGAATGAAATCATCGACGTATTGGCGCCGTGTCAGCACCGCCTGTTCGACCTCGGTGGCGAACTGGCGATGCCGGAATATCAGGCGTTGAACGAGGCCGAAATAGAGCGGCTGGAAGCGGCCATCGATGTGTGGAATGAAGAGCTGGGGCCGCTGGAGAATTTCATCTTGCCGGGTGGTTCGATGCTGATTGCGCAGGCACATGTCTGCCGCAGTCTGGCGCGCAGTGCCGAGCGCCGCTGTCAGCATTTGAACTCGGTTGAGCCATTGGCCGGGGTTGGGCTGGCGTATATCAATCGGTTGTCGGATTTGCTGTTTGTTGTGGCGCGGTTGATTGCGCGGCGGCAAGGGGTGGCGGAGATTTTGTGGCAGCCGGCGGCGAAACCTGAAGGAAAGTAGCGCCTGTCAGGGCGCCTTCGCGAGCAGGCTCGCTCCCACAGTGACCGTATTTCTTCAGTTGAAACGCGGTCATTGTAGGAGTGAGCCTGCTCGCGATAGGGCCAGTAGCTGCTACAGAGAATCAGGCCAGAACGCCCGAATCCCCGCCACACCCTGAGCCCCAACACCCCAGGCTTTCTCGCGTTCCGCCGGCCCTACTCCACCGAGCAGGAACACCGGTTTACTGAAACCGTCAATCAACGCCCCCGCCTGCTCCCACCCCAACGGCTGTGCATCCGGGTGCGTCAGCGTCGGCTGCACCGGCGACAGGGTGACAAAGTCGACGCCCATCTGCTCGGCCAGCGCCAGTTCTTCGGCGTTATGGCACGACGCCGCGAGCCAGCGCTCGGCTGGCAACGGACGTCCTGCCGCTGCGTATTTACGCAGTTGGGCTGCGGTGATGTGCCAGCCGGCAGACGGGAAATCACCGAGCCATTCGAAAGGCCCTTTGATCATCAACTGCGCCTTGCCGGCGCACAGGCCCACCGCGTCGACCGCCAGATCACGGTATTTCGGGTCGTAGCCGTTGGGTGCGCGCAGCTGGATCAATTTGATGCCGCCGGCGATCGCCTTCTGGATGCCGCGCAACAAGGCCGGGCCTTCCAGATCTTCCGGAGTGATCAGGTATTCGGCAGGCAAGCGCGCCGCCGCGACGATCGGCTGATTGGCCGCCGGGAACTCATAGTCGATCAATTCCCTGGCAGTGACCCAAGCCAGTGGCTGACCTTCCGCGCCGTGAGGTTCACCACTGAACATTGAGACTTCCCAGACATCCAGCAACACCTGTTTGTCCGGGTAATCGTGGCGAACCTTGATCAGCGGCCGCGCAGCATCAACGATGATGCCCAGCTCTTCGTGCAGCTCGCGAGCCAGTGCCGATTCGACAGACTCGTCAGCCTCGACCTTGCCACCGGGAAATTCCCACAAGCCGCCCTGGTGTTGAGTGTCGGCACGGCGGGCGATCAGAATTTTGCCGGCGTCGTCACGAATGACGGCAGCGGCGACGTGGACGCGTTTCACGGGTTCAATTCCTCCAGTCCAGCCTTTTGCCACGCTTTGAAGGCGGGCCATTGGTAGACGGTTTCAACATAGGCTTCGTCGACCGCCGGCAGCTTCACCTGATAGGTGCGCAAGCGCACGGCGATCGGCGCGAAAAAGGCATCGGCAAGGCTGACACGACCGAACAGGTACGGCCCCTCTTCCGTCGCTGCCACGCGGCATTCGGCCCATAGCGCGAGCATGCGTTCGATATCGACCTTTACTTCCGGCGGCACCGGGTTCAGCGGTGCGTCCTGGCTGAGGTTGAACGGCATGTGGTTACGCATGGCGAAGAAGCCGCTGTGCATTTGTGCGCAGGCCGAGCGGGCCTGGGCGCGAGCGAAGGTATCGCTCGGCCAGAGTTGCTCGGACGGAAACTGTTCGGCGAGATATTCAGCGATGGCCAGCGAATCGGCGATGGTGCCACGGGTGGTTTGCAGCAGCGGCACCTTGCCGGTCGGCGAATGCTTGAGCAGGCGCTCGCGGGTGTCGGGCTTGCCGAGCTTGATCAGCTCTTCGCTGTAGGGTGCGCCGGTCAGGTCCAGCGCCAGTGCCGCACGCAGGGACCAGGAGGAAAGCAGTTTGTCGCCGATGATCAGGTGCAGGGACATGGTGTGGCGCCTTTTCGTCAGGGAAACAATCCAGAATGTCTGGCGTCTGGTCGTCCGTCATCGCGGGCAAGCCCGCTCCTACAGGTTTTGGTGGTGTACACGGCATTTGTGAACGACCGCAATCACTGTGGGAGCGGGCTTGCCCGCGTGGAGGCGGGCAGCCCACTCCCACACCTTGAATCAAGTACGGTATTCAGCGTTGATCTTCACGTACTCATGCGACAGGTCGGTGGTCCAGATGGTTTCGCTGCAATCGCCACGGCCCAGTTCGATGCGGATGGTGATTTCTTCCTGCTGCATCACTGCCGAGCCCTGGGCTTCAGTGTAGGTCGCGGCGCGAGCGCCACGGCTGGCGATGCACACGTCGCCGAGGAACACGTCGATCTTGCTCACGTCCAGATCCGGCACGCCGGCACGACCCACGGCAGCGAGGATACGGCCCCAGTTCGGGTCAGAGGCGAACAGCGCGGTCTTGATCAGCGGCGAGTGGGCCACGGTGTAACCGACGTCCAGGCATTCCTGGTGGTTGCCGCCGCCGTTCACTTCAACGGTGACGAACTTGGTCGCGCCTTCGCCGTCACGCACGATGGCCTGGGCGACGTCCATGCACACTTCGAATACCGCCTGTTTCAGCTTGGCGAACAGCTCGCCTTCAGCGCGGGTGATCTCGGGCAGCGCGGCCTTGCCAGTGGCGATCAGCATGCAGCAATCGTTGGTCGAGGTGTCGCCGTCGATGGTGATGCGGTTGAACGACTTGTTCGCGCCGTCGAGCATCAGGTTGTGCAGCACCTCGCGGGAGACTTTGGCATCGGTGGCGATGTAACCCAGCATGGTCGCCATGTTCGGGCGAATCATGCCGGCGCCTTTGCTGATGCCGGTGACAGTGATGGTCACGCCGTCATGCTCGAACTGGCGGCTGGCGCCCTTGGGCAGCGTGTCGGTGGTCATGATGCCGGTGGCGGCGGCTTCCCAGTTGTTCTCCGACAGGTCGTCCAGCGCGGCTTGCAGCGCGCCTTCGATCTTCTCGACCGGCAGCGGCTCGCCGATCACGCCAGTGGAGTACGGCAGAATCTGGCTGGCATCGACGCCGGTCAGCTCGGCCAACTTAGCGGTGGTGCGCTCGGCAGCCGCCAAGCCAGGCTCGCCGGTGCCGGCGTTGGCATTGCCGGTGTTGGTCAACAAGTAACGCACGGAGTTCTGTACGCGTTTTTTCGCCAGGATAACCGGCGCGGCGCAGAACGCGTTCAGGGTGAACACGCCAGCCACGGTCGAACCTTCAGCACAGCGCATCACCACTACATCCTTGCGCCCCGGGCGCTTGATGCCGGCCGAGGCGATACCGAGTTCAAAACCGGCAACCGGGTGCAACGTTGGCAAAGGACCAAGACCAACAGCCATGAATGCGCTCCTTACTCAATGATGTCAGCACCGCCACGGGAAAGGACGGTGGGATAAATGGCAAAACGCCGCGACGGCAGGAGCCGGTCGCGGCGCGGGGTGTTCAGCGATTGAAACGGGTTTTACTGGATCTGCCCGTGGCAATGCTTGTATTTCTTGCCCGAACCGCAGTAGCACAGCTCGTTGCGGCCCAGCTTCTGCTCGTTGCGCACAGGGGCAGCGGCGGTGGCCAGTGCCACATCGACCTCTTCACCCAACGCTTCCGGCTGATCCAGCCCAGGCGCTTCGGCGTGTTCGAACTGCATGCGCGCCGCCAGTGCTTCGGCTTCCTGACGCAGGCGTTGCTCTTCGGCTTCCGGATCTTCGCGACGCACCTGAACGTGCGACAGCACGCGGATCGAGTCGCGCTTGATCGAATCGAGCAGCTCGGAGAACAGCGTGAACGACTCGCGCTTGTATTCCTGCTTCGGGTTCTTCTGCGCATAGCCACGCAGGTGAATGCCGTGACGCAGGTGATCCATGGTCGACAGGTGGTCTTTCCACAGGTCGTCGAGTACGCGCAGGACGATCTGCTTCTCGAACGAGCGCAGCGCCTCGGCACCGGCCTGATCTTCTTTCTCGTTGTACGCCGCCATCAGCTCGGTCATGAGCTTCTCGCGCAGGGTTTCTTCGTACAGGTGATCGTCTTCGTCGAGCCATTGCTGGATCGGCAGTTTCACGCCGAAATCGCTTTCGATCGACGCTTCCAGACCGGCCACGTCCCACTGCTCTGGCAGCGATTGCGGCGGAATGTGCGCGCTGACGGTAGCGTTGAGCACGTCCTGACGGAAGTCGGCGATGGTTTCACCGATGTTGTCGGCGGCCAGCAACGTGTTACGCATGTGGTAAATCACTTTACGCTGTTCGTTGTTGACGTCGTCGAACTCGAGCAGTTGCTTACGGATGTCGAAGTTGCGGCCTTCAACCTTGCGCTGCGCCTTCTCGATCGCGTTGGTCACCATGCGGTGCTCGATCGCTTCGCCCGGCTGCATGCCCAGGGCTTTCATGAAGTTCTTCACCCGGTCAGAGGCGAAGATGCGCATCAGGCTGTCTTCCAGCGACAGGTAGAAGCGGCTCGAACCGGCATCGCCCTGACGGCCGGCACGGCCACGCAGCTGGTTGTCGATACGGCGCGATTCGTGACGCTCGGAAGCAATTACCTGCAAGCCGCCGGACTCCAGCACTTGCTGGTGACGCTTCTGCCAGTCGGCCTTGATCTGGGCGATCTGCTCGGGAGTCGGGTTTTCCAGCGAAGCGACTTCCACTTCCCAGTTGCCGCCCAACAGGATGTCGGTACCACGACCGGCCATGTTGGTGGCGATGGTCAGCGCACCCGGACGACCGGCCTGAGCAATGATTTCAGCTTCTTTTTCGTGGAACTTGGCGTTGAGAACCTTGTGTTCGATGCCTTCTTTGACGAGCAATTCGGACATGTGCTCGGAGGTCTCGATGGTCGCGGTACCCACCAGCACCGGGCGACCGGCAGCCATGCTTTCCTTGATGTCGGCCACGATCGCCGCGTATTTCTCTTCGGCGGTGAGGAACACCAGGTCGTTGTAGTCTTTACGCGCCAACGGTTTGTTCGGCGGAATGACCATGACTTCCAGACCATAGATCTGGTGGAATTCGAACGCTTCGGTGTCGGCGGTACCGGTCATGCCGGACAGCTTGGTGTACAGACGGAAGTAGTTCTGGAAGGTGGTCGAGGCCAGGGTCTGGCTCTCGGCCTGGATGTTCAGACCTTCCTTGGCTTCGATAGCCTGGTGCAAGCCTTCGGACAGACGACGACCCGGCATGGTCCGACCGGTGTGTTCGTCGACCAGTACGACCTGACCGTCCTGCACGATGTATTCGATGTTGCGGTTGAACAGCTTGTGCGCACGCAGACCGGCGTAGACATGAGTCAGCAGGCCAAGGTTGTGCGCCGAGTACAGGCTCTCGCCTTCGGCCAGCAGGCCGACGCGGGTGAGCATTTCTTCGATGAACTGGTGACCGGCTTCGTTGAGTTCGACCTGACGGGTCTTTTCGTCAACGGTGTAGTGACCGGCCTTGGTGACCTGGCCTTCAACTTCCTCGACGTGCAGTTCCAGCTGCGGGATCAGTTTGTTGATCTCCATGTACAGCTTGGAGCTGTCTTCGGCCTGACCGGAAATGATCAGCGGAGTACGCGCTTCGTCGATGAGGATGGAGTCGACTTCGTCGATCACGGCAAAGTTGAGTTCGCGCTGGAATTTTTCATCCATGCTGAACGCCATGTTGTCGCGCAGGTAGTCGAAACCGAATTCGTTGTTGGTGCCGTAGGTGATGTCGGCGGCGTAGGCGGCGCGCTTCTCTTCCGGCGGCTGGAACGGCGTCACGACGCCGACAGTCAGGCCGAGGAATTCATACAGCGGACGCATCCAGTTGGCGTCACGGCGGGCCAGGTAATCGTTCACGGTCACAACGTGCACGCCCTTGCCGGACAGTGCGTTGAGGTAAACACCCAGGGTGGCCACGAGGGTCTTGCCCTCACCGGTGCGCATTTCGGCAATCTTGCCTTCGTGCAGAGTCATGCCGCCGACGAGTTGTACGTCGAAGTGGCGCATGCCCATCACGCGCTTGCCAGCCTCGCGGGCGACGGCGAAGGCTTCCGGCAACAGCTTGTCGAGGGTTTCCCCTTTGGCGATACGGGCCTTGAACTCGGCGGTCTTGGCGCGCAATTGATCGTCCGAAAGGGCCACCATTTGCTCTTCGAAGGCATTGACGAGCTGCACCGTCTTGAGCATGCGTTTGACTTCACGCTCGTTCTTGCTTCCAAAAAGTTTCTTTAACAAAGGCGCAAACATATCGGCAGGATCTTCCACACTAAAGGGATGGAGGGCGGCCCCGTGAGTCGCCCGTGCAGCCCTCATGGCCGCATGCGAACGAGCATTCTACCCGGAAACGGTGGTGAGGAAAGTGGCGATGTTCCACGATGCTGGCACTGCGCTTTGACGGGGCTCACTTAAAATAGGGGCGATTTGCTCAACTTCAACCCGTCGGGGGAAAGAAGTCAGGCGTTGATTTAATGAGCAAATCAGGGACAAAAGCAATGGCCCAGAGGTTCCGCAGCTTTCTGCTACCATGGCGAAAAAGTTCCTTCAGGTGTTCGATCATGGCGTTTCGCCCTCTCACGGCCAGAGCACCCGCCGTTCTGTTACGCGAAGCCAAACCGCTGAAAGCCATCCTCGGCCATGCCCAGCGCCTGGAGCATTTGCAGCGCCTGCTCGAAAGCCAGCTGCAACCGGCTGCCCGCGAGCATTGCCGGGTGGCCAAGTGGCGCGAAGGCGAGCTGTCGCTGGTGGTCACTGACGGCCATTGGGCAACGCGCCTGCGCTATCAGCAGAAACGTCTGCAACGACAACTGCAGTTGTTCGAAGAGTTCGCCAACCTGACGCGGATCAAATTCAGCGTGCGCCCGCCGATCGTCCAGCATCGGGCGGTTGGACACACCATGGATTTGTCCAGCAGTGCGGCGGAGACGATTCAGTCGACGGCCGACGGGATCAGCGATCCGGGATTGCGCGCGGCGCTGGAGCGGTTGGCGGCGCATGCCAAAGGTAAAGCCTGAAGCAAAAGCAAAAGATCGCAGCCTGCGGCAACTCCTACAGAATGAATGCATTTCAACTGTAGGAGCTGCCGAAGGCTGCGATCTTTGCTTTTTAGCGGCGCTTGCTGCCTCCGAGCAGAGAGCCCATCAACCCCCGCACCAACTGCTTGCCAAGATTATTGGCCGCCTGGCGCATCGCCGATTTCAACGCCTGGCCTGCCGCCGTGCCGAGGAATTCTCCCGCGCGGTCAGCCAGGCTCGGCTCTTCGGCCGCCGCTTTGCCCGCTGGTGTTTCAGCCTCGGGCGCCAGCCCTTTGCGTCCCATCAGGATTTCATAGGCCGACTCGCGGTCGATCGGCTTGTCATAACGGCCCTTGAACGGTGAGCCGGCGATTAGCACGGTGCGCTCGGTTTCGGTCAGCGGGCCGATCCGCGACTGCGGCGGTGCCACCAACACACGCTGGACCATTTCCGGCGTGCCCTTCTCGGTCAGCGTGCCGACCAGCGCCTCACCAATACCTAACTCAGTCAGCACAGACAGACTGTCGAACGCCGGATTCGGCCGAAAGCCATCCGCAACCGCACGCAGGGATTTCTGCTCTTTGGCGGTGAACGCACGCAGGCCGTGTTGAATGCGCAAGCCCAACTGCGCCAGCACGTCATCCGGCAGATCCGCCGGCGACTGGGTGACGAAATACACGCCAACACCCTTGGAGCGAATCAAACGCACCACTTGCTCCAGGCGTTCCTGCAAAGCCTTGGGCGTGTCGCCGAACAACAAGTGCGCCTCATCGAAGAACAGCGCCAGCAGCGGCTTGTCAGCATCGCCGCGCTCGGGCAGTTGCTCGAACAACTCGGCCAGCAGCCACAGCAGGAACGTTGCGTAAACCTTCGGCGCCTCGTGCACCAGACGGCTGGCGTCGAGCAGATGGATGCGTCCCCGGCCATCGGCGCCCGGTTGCAGGATGTCTTCAAGTTGCAGCGCCGGCTCGCCGAACAGGGCTTCGGCGCCCTGCTGTTCCAGCGTCGCCAAACGGCGCAGCAGCGCCTGGCTGGAACCGGTGGTCATCAGCGCGGCGTCTTCGCCGAGCAACTGTGGATTGTCCTTGAGGTGATTGAGCAGCGCTTTCAGATCCTTGAGATCCAGCAGCAACAACCCTTCGCGATCCGCCACCTTGAAGGCCGCGTACAGCGCCGACTGCTGACTGTCGGTCAGCTCGAGCAGGCTGCCGATCAGTAGCGGACCCATTTCGCTCAGCGTGGTGCGCAGCGGATGTCCGGATTCACCGTGGATGTCCCACAGCGTGACGGGATAAGCCTGCGGCGTGTGACCGAGCCAGGGCATGCCGGCGATGCGCTCGGCCACTTTGCCCTGCGGGTTGCCGGCAGCACCGAGACCGCAGAGGTCGCCCTTGATGTCGGCGGCGAACACCGCCACACCGGCATCGCTGAACGCTTCGGCCAGACGCTGCAGTGTCACGGTTTTACCGGTGCCGGTGGCGCCAGCGATCAGCCCGTGGCGGTTGGCCAGGCGCATGGCCTGAGCGATGGGTTGCGCGGCCGGATCAGCGCCGATAACGAGTTGCGAAGAGTCAGGCATTTTCTCACCCAATGGTTAATCTTTGATGACACATGGCCGATACATAAATTGGATAGACCCATCAGAAAATCGGGTCGGACATTTCCCTAAGGAGAGCCGGAAATATCAATTTTTCAACCTTGCCCATAGTGCGCGTCTCTATAAAAGCACGCCCAGGACATTAAGACCTTAGCGGAACCCCAAGCCATGAACAAAAACCTGCGCTTCAGCCATAAGATTTTGCTTGCCGCCGCTCTCATCGTCATTGCCGCTTTCGCCTCGTTCACGTTGTACAACGACTGGCTGCAACGCAATGCGATCCGCGATGATCTGAACAACTACCTCAATGAAATGGGCGAGGTCACCGCCGGCAACATCCAGACCTGGCTCAGCGGGCGCATCCTGCTGATCGAGAACGCCGCGCAGAACATCGCCATCAACCCGGAACCTGCCACGGTCGCCAGCCTGCTGGAACAGAAAAGCCTGACCTCGACGTTCATGGCCACCTATCTGGGCGATGCCACTGGCCACTTCACCATCCGCCCGGACGTGAAGATGCCGGACGGTTTCGATCCGCGCGTACGCCCTTGGTATAAAGGTGCCGAAAGCAGCAGCACCTCGACCCTGACCGAACCCTACATCGATGCGGCCACCGGCCAGTTGATCATTTCCATCGCCACCGCGTCGAAAAAGGCCGGGCAGAGCGTTGGCGTGGTCGGTGGTGACCTCAGCCTGCAATCGCTGGTCGACACCCTCGCCGCACGGGATTTCGACGGCATGGGCTATGCGTTTCTGATCAGTGCCGACGGCAAGATCCTCGTTCATCCGGACAAGGCTTTGGTGATGAAATCGCTCAAAGAAGCCTACCCCCAGGACACGCCGCGCATCAGCAGCGATTTCAGCGAAGTGAGCGTCGACGGCAAAACCCGCATCGTCACCTTCGCCCCGATCAAAGGCCTGCCGTCGGTGAACTGGTACATCGGCCTGTCGATCGACAAGGATCAGGCCTACTCGATGCTCAGCGAATTCCGTACCTCAGCGGTAATCGCAACCTTCATTGCCGTGGCAATCATCATCGCCCTGCTCGGCATGCTCATCCGCCTGCTGATCCAGCCGCTGCACGTGATGACCCGCGCCATGGAAGACATCGCCGACGGCGAAGGCGACCTGACCAAACGCCTGAACATCGTCAATAACGATGAATTCGGCATCCTCGGCACCGCGTTCAACCGCTTCGTCGAGCGTATTCACGGCTCGATCCGCGAAGTGTCCTCGGCCACCGGTCAGGTCAACGAAGTCGCGCTGCGCGTGGTCGCTGCGTCGAACTCGTCGATGTACAACTCCGACCAGCAAGCCTCGCGCACCAGCAGTGTTGCCGCCGCGATCAATCAGCTCGGCGCCGCCGCCCAGGAAATTGCCCGCAACGCCGCCCAAGCGTCGAATCAGGCCAGCGACGCCCGGGGTCTGGCCGAGGATGGCCAGCAAGTGGTGGAGCGCAGCATCAAGGCGATGAACCAGCTGTCGAGCATGCTCAGCGCGTCGAGCACCAACATCGAGTCGCTGAACAGCAAGACCGTCAACATCGGCCAGATTCTCGAAGTGATCACCAGTATTTCCCAGCAGACCAACCTGTTGGCGCTGAACGCGGCGATCGAAGCGGCGCGCGCCGGTGAGGCCGGTCGTGGTTTCGCCGTGGTGGCGGACGAAGTGCGCAACCTGGCGCACCGCACGCAGGAATCGGCACAGCAGGTGCAGACCATGATCGAGGAGCTGCAAGTCGGCGCCCGGGAATCGGTGAGCACCATGAGCGACAGCCAGCGCCACAGCCAGGACAGCGTCGAGATCGCCAACCTCGCCGGCGAACGCCTGAACAGCGTGACCCTGCGCATTGGCGAGATCGACGGGATGAACCAGTCGGTGGCGACGGCGACCGAGGAGCAGACTGCGGTGGTTGAGTCGATCAACGTCGATATCACCGAGATCAACACGCTGAACCAGGAGGGTGTAGAGAACCTGCAAGCGACCTTGCGCGCGTGCTCGGATCTGGAGCAGCAGGCTTCGCGTCTCAAGCAACTGGTGGGCAGCTTCAGGATTTAAGATCAAAAGCCTACCCCCTCACCCCAACCCTCTCCCCCAAGGGGGCGAGGGGAAAGGGAGCCGATCTTCAAGCTTTTCAATGCGAGCGTTCGGCTCGATATCGCAGGACATCGCAACAATCCCAAACACTCCGATCAGTCCCCTCTCCCTCCGGGAGAGGGCTAGGGTGAGGGGCGCGCAATCCCGACCGAACATCTATTCTGGATAAAGGTCAATCAAGGGAGAACGACACAGCGGAGGGTTGCTCACCGTGCATATCGCCGACATCACCATGTTCTACGCCCCGGCCAGCGGAGGCGTGCGGACTTATCTGGATGCCAAACACCGTCGCCTTGGCGAGCGCAACGCCATTCGCCACAGCCTGCTGATCCCCGGCGCGAGACTGGGTGAACATGACGGCATTTTCACGGTTCCGGCGCCCGCCCTGCCCTTCGGCAAAGGTTATCGCTTCCCCCTGCGCCTGGCGCCTTGGCGAAACGTCCTGCAGGATTTGCAGCCGGATCTGATCGAAGTCGGCGATCCCTACCTCACCGCATGGGCGGCGCTGGATGCGCGGCGGCAGCTGGATGTGCCGGTGATCGGCTTTTATCACTCGGATCTGCCGCTGCTGGCGGGCAATCGCATGGGCCATTGGGTCACACCGAATGTCGAGGCTTATGTCACGCGTCTCTACGGCAATTTCGACCGCGTTCTCGCGCCGAGCCAGGTCATGGCCGACAAGCTCATCGGGCTTGGCGTGCGCAATGTCCATGTGCAACCGCTGGGCGTGGATCTGCACACTTTCCATCCCGACGCCCGCGATCCTGGCCTGCGGGCTGAGCTGGGCATTGCCGAAGACACGCGCCTGCTGATCTTTGCCGGGCGCGGTTCCAAGGAGAAAAACCTGCCGGTGCTGCTCAAGTGCATGCAACGGCTTGGTCCGCGTTACCACTTGCTGCTGGTCGGCTCGTCGATGCCCGCAGCGGTGCCGGACAACGTCAGCGTCATCGACGAATTCTGCCCGGCGCCGAAAGTCGCGCGGCTGATGGCCAGCGCCGATGCGCTGCTGCATGCCGGCGACCAGGAAACCTTCGGGCTGGTCATCCTTGAGGCCATGGCCTGCGGCATTCCCGTGGTGGCGGTGGCGGCCGGGGCGTTTGAAGAAATCGTCAACGATTCCTGCGGCCTGCTCTGTGCGCCGAACAATCCCCAGGCCATGGCTAATGCTGTGCGTGAGCTGTTCAGTCGCGGCTGCGATCGGCTCGGTCAGCAGGCGCGTCAGCACGTCGAACGGCATTACGCCTGGGACACCGTGGTCGACAGTCTGCTCAGCCACTATCACGCGGTGCTCGGCCATACGCTGCCACGGGTGGCCAATGGTTGAACGCATGAAAGCCGTATGTCTGGTGTTGCATGATGTGGCGCCCTCGACGTGGGCGGATTACCAGCCCTTCGTCGAGGCTGTCGATGCCTTGGGTGATGTGCCGATGACGTGGCTGGTTGTGCCGGATTTCCATCGCCACGATGCCCTTGATGCCAACCCTGAGTTTCGCCGAGTGCTCGATGCCAGGGTCGCCCGAGGCGATGAACTGGCGCTGCACGGCTACTACCACGACGATCAGGAACCTCTGGCGAACAACCCGCGCGACTGGTTCATGCGCCGGGTCTACACCCATGAAGGCGAGTTCTATCGCTTGTCTCGCGAAGCAGCCTTGGCCCGCCTGCATGCGGGTCTGGAGATGTTTCAGCGCTACGACTGGCCGGTGCAGGGTTTCGTCGCCCCGGCCTGGCTGATGAGCGACGGCACCCGCCAGGCCTTGCGCGAATTGCCGCTCAGCTACACCAGCAGTCCGCAGCATCTTTATCGCTTGCCCGACTTTAGCGCCATCGCTGCACCGGGGCTGGTGTGGAGCGCGCGCAGTGCCTGGCGGCGCGGCTTGTCGAAAATCCTCAGCGAGCAGCGTGAACAGCGCTGGCGCGAGGCATCGGTGATTCGCCTGGGGCTGCATCCGGTGGACATGCGTCACCGCTTTTCTCGCGATTACTGGTTGCACACGCTGCAACGCCTGCTGGCGGAGGGACGCGTGCCGCTGACCAAGATCGAGTGGCTCGCCCGACAGCGCGGTCAGCTGGAACGCGCAGCATGAAGCGCAGCCTGTTGTTGCTGATCGGCCTGCTGGCGGCGGTGCTGATTCCGGTGCTGCTCGGCGGCGGCGAAACCTGGTCGCGCTTGCGCAGCTTCCCGCTGAACTGGCTGTTGATCATGTTCGGCATGATTCTGCTGTGCTGGGGCATCAATACGTTGCGCCTGCGTTTGTTGCTCGGCGACCAACGTGAAAAGGTCGCGCCATTGAAAAGCCTCGGCGTGGTGATGGCGGCCGAGTTCGCGTACTGCGCCACGCCGGGTGGCAGCGGCGGGCCGCTGACGATCATGGCTCTGCTCGCCCGTTGCGGCGTGCGTCCGGCGCGGGGCAGCGCGGTGTTTGCCATGGATCAGCTCAGCGATCTGCTGTTCTTTCTCTGCGCGCTGAGCGGGATTCTGATTTACGCGCTGTTCCAGCACCTCAGCGATCGCCTCGAGTGGCTGCTGACCGTCAGCGCCGTTTCGCTGTTTGGCGGTTTGTTCAGTTGCGTGTTGATCGCCCGTTATCACCGTGCCCTGATCCGCTTGAGCGGGCGGCTGTTGGCGGGGATGAACATCACGGCACGCACTCGCCGTCGCTGGGCGCGCAAGTTGCTGCACTTCCTCGCGGCATTTACCGATACCTTGAAACTGCCCTGGCAAACGCTGGTTCAGGTGTTCGCCCTGACCTGCGTGCACTGGCTGCTGCGCTACAGTGTGCTGTATCTGGCCTTGCGCGGGCTCGGCGCGGATTTGCAGTGGGCATGGAGTTTTCTGGTGCAGATGCTCTCGCTCGGCGCCGGCCAGTTCAGCCTGTTACCCGGCGGCGCGGGAGCCGCAGAATTGACCTCGGCCGCGCTGCTCGCACCGATGGTGGGCAAGTCCACCGCAGCGGCGGCGATCCTGATCTGGCGCGTGGTGACGTATTACTTCTATCTGTTGGTGGGCGGGCCGGTGTTCGTGTTGATGCTGGGCAAGCCGTTGCTGAAGAAGTTGATGAACGTCAGGCAGGCTTCTTAGGTTCGTCCTGCTCTTGCTGGAGTTGCTCCCAAAGCTCGGCGGCGCCGGGGAATTCGGTGCCGTCGTCCGGGCTCATGTCCTCCGGGTCGTAACGACTCAGGCAACCTTCACCAAGGGTGGCGGGCGCTTTTGAAGTGGCTTTGTCCAGTGGATCGCTCATGGCTTTTCCTCGGGCTCAAATGACAAGGGCCTGAGCGATTCAACGCCCAGGCCCCTGGTTTTTCAAGCGTGGCGTGCTCGATCAGAACACAACCGTCTTGTTGCCGTGCACCAGCACGCGGTCTTCCAGGTGATAACGCAGACCGCGGGCCAGCACCATCTTCTCGACGTCACGGCCGAAACGCACCATGTCTTCGATGCTGTCGCTGTGGCTGACACGCACCACGTCCTGCTCGATGATCGGACCGGCATCCAGTTCTTCAGTCACGTAGTGGCAGGTCGCGCCGATCAGTTTCACACCACGCAGGGATGCCTGGTGATACGGCTTGGCGCCGACGAACGATGGAAGGAAGCTGTGGTGGATGTTGATGACCTTGTGCGCGTATTCGCGGCACATGTCCGGCGGCAGGATCTGCATGTAGCGCGCCAGCACCACCACTTCGGCATCGTGCTGTTTGACCAGGCGCGACACTTCGTCGAACGCCGGCTGCTTGTCCTGCGGATTGACCGGCACATGGTAGTACGGGATGCCGTGCCACTCGACCATGCTGCGCAAATCGTCATGGTTGGAGATCACGCAGGCGATGTCGCAATCCAGTTCATCGCTGTGCCAGCGGTGCAGCAGGTCGGCCAGGCAGTGGGATTCGCGGCTGGCCATCAGCACTACGCGTTTTTTTTGCTCGGTGTCGGTGATGCGCCAGTCCATCGAGAACTCTTCGGCGATCGGCGCGAACTTCTCGCGCAACTCTTCAATACCGAACGGCAGGGAATCGGCACGGATTTCGTGACGCATGAAGAACCAGCCCACTTGATTGTCAGAGTGGTGGCTCGCTTCGGTGATCCAGCCATTATGAGAGGCCAGAAAATTACTGACTTTGGCAACGATGCCAACGCGGTCCGGGCAAGAGATCACCAGCCGAAAAGTGCGCATGAGGGGGAAACTCCAGAACTTCACAAAGGCCGCCATTCTAGCGACTGCGCAGGAAAACTGCAGTACGCATACGCGCCGGGTGGGACAAAGCATGGTGAAACGGCTTTCTGACGCAGGTCTTCCGTCAAGACCGTGACGCTTTAGAAGGGCTTTTGTCAGACAACTGTAAATATCTGTGCTGACTGCATCACATTATTTAACGGAACATTCAAAGCGCGGCTAATTCCTGTAAATCATTTAAATAAAAAGCCGATCTAAATGTTTACTTGATGAAACAGCCTGACTATTATTGCGGCACTGTCCCCTGTCATTCAGCATTCTACGAAAGGTAGTACTCATGTCCTTGATCAACGAATATCGCGCCACCGAAGAAGCCATCAAAGAGCTGCAAGCCCGTCTGAAGAACCTGTCCGAAGACGACAAACTGCAAGCCGAACTGGAATTCGAAGGCAAACTGCGCACGCTGATGGGTGAATACTCCAAGTCGCTGCGTGACATCATCGCGCTGCTGGATCCAGAAGCCAAATCCAAGGCTCCACGCGGCGGCGCAGTGAAAACTACCGGCACCAAGCGTGCACGCAAAGTTAAGCAATATAAAAACCCGCACAACGGTGAAGTCATCGAAACCAAAGGTGGCAACCACAAAACTCTTAAAGAGTGGAAAGCCAAGTGGGGCGGCGACGTGGTTGAAGGCTGGGCGACCCTGCTGGGCTAAGCCGCAACGCCTTCGCAGAGCGATCCGCGAACAAAAGAACGCCAGCCAGCGCTGGCGTTTTTTTATGCCCGTGATTTATTGTCCGCGCATGTTCGATTTCACAGATTCAAACGTTTGCGTAATGCCTGGACATAATTCTGCCAATCATTGAGCACCTCTCGCTGCATCGGTGACGCACTAAGCGACCATTGCTCGGCGGCCTCGATAAATGACTGCACGGTATTCGGCGCACCTGCCTCGGGTTGCGTCAGGCGCTGCTGACAAAATAATTTCCAGCGCTCTTGCTCGGCCACATCCAAGGTGTCCGGAAAGTTGCGTGCTCGATATCGAAAAAGTAATTCAGGCAAACGTTCATCATCGAAAGGCCACTGCTCTTGCGCCAATTGCGCAGGGTCGGCCGTTCGAACTTGTTCGCATAAACGACGATCACGATCACCGATAAATCCATCGTACAACTGCTGCTCGGGATCTTCGCTGGGAGTGAAATCTTCGCTGGCATAAATCGCCACGACTTTATCTTTCCAGACTTGTTGTGCGTCAGTTAGTCGCACTGTCCGCTCCTGATAAAGCGCCATGTCCAGCCCAAGGCGCTGCTGGTCTTGTGCGCGCAATACCGCCAGCGGCGCTACAACCGGGCAACGATTGATATGAATAAGCTTGAGCGGTACCGGTAACTCACCTTCGGCCAACTCATCGCGACGGGTATAAAGACGCTGACGCAAGGCTTGCGCATCGAGGTTCAGCAACCCCTGCGGATCTAGATGCAGATCACAGACGATCAGGGCGTTGCGATTCTTCGGGTGCCAGGCCAGCGGCAGCACCACGCCGACATAACTGCGCGCCGCCGAGAAACGCCCGGACACATGCACCAGTGGCTGCAACAGGCGGATCTGATCCATCACCTTCTGTTTGCTGCGCAACTGGAACAGCCACTCGTAGAGCTTGGGTTGTTTCTCGCGAATCAGCCGCGCCAACGCGATGGTAGCGCGCACATCCGACAGGGCTTCGTGAGCGTGCCCGTGATCGATATTGTTGGCCGCCGTGAGGCGTTCGAGCTTGAGGGTCACGCGGCCTTCATCATCGGTCGGCCAGACCAGACCGTCCGGGCGCAATGCGTAAGCGGCGCGCACTACGTCGATCAGATCCCAGCGACTGTTGCCACCCTGCCATTCACGGGCATAGGGGTCGAAGAAATTGCGATACAGGCTGTAGCGAGTCATCTCATCGTCGAAACGCAAGGTGTTGTAACCGGCGCCACAGGTGCCCGGTGCGGCCAGTTGCGCATGCACGCGAGTCATGAAATCGGCTTCGCTCAGGCCTTTTTCAGCGAGCTGGCCGGGAGTGATGCCAGTGATCGCGCATGCCGCCGGGTGCGGCAGGATATCTTCGCTGGGCTGGCAATAGAGGTTGACTGGCTCGTCGATCTCGTTGAGCGCATGGTCGGTGCGAATCCCGGCCACCTGCAGCGGTCGGTCGTTGCGCGGATTGATGCCAGTGGTTTCGTAGTCGTACCAGAAGATTGAAGTCACGGGCGAATCCTGAACAGAAGATCGGCGAAGTCTAGGCGTTTCAGGGCTGCCACGGCCAGCCTGGTCGCCCTCGAACAGCAATTTCTCCAGATTCCTACAACTGGAATGCATTGCCCTTGTGGGTGCGAGCCTGCCCGCGAAGGCTTTCTGCCAGTTGCCCACAGGCTGACTGACCCACCACATTCGCGAGCAGGCTCGCTCCCACACCCGAGAGGCTGCTAGCATCAAGCGCACTTGCACCCCGAACAGGCGAACATCAGGTAGCCCATGCTCGAGCCCACAGCACCGCGAAGGAAAGCACCGCTGGATACGCGCCATCAGGTCGAAACGCCGGAAGGCATCAACCTGCCGTTGCGCCCCGCCGGGTTGATGGTGCGCGCGGTGGCGTTTGCCATCGATCTGGGCATTCGCGGCTTGATCCTCGGTGTGCTGTTTATCGCACTGGCGTTTCTCGGCAAGCTCGGCATGGGCCTCGGTTCCTTGCTGCTGTTTGCCATCAGCTGGTGGTACATGGTGCTGTTCGAGGTGCTGCGTCAGGGCCGCTCGCCGGGTAAGCAATGGCTGGGTTTGCGCGTGGTACACGATGACGGCACGCCGATCGGTTGGTCGGCTTCGCTATTGCGCAACCTGCTGCGCTTTGTCGATCTACTGCCCTTCGGCTATTTCCTCGGTGCGCTCAGTTGCCTGCAACACCCGACCTTCAAACGCCTCGGCGACATTGCCGCTGGCACCTTGGTGGTTTACAGCGAACGGCCGCTGAGCCGCCCGCAACTGCCTGACGCTGAACCTCGCCGCTGCCCCGTTCCACTGACCTTGAGCGAACAACGCGCGGTACTCGGTTTCGCCGAGCGTCAGGCCGAGCTCTCTCCCGCACGGGTCAACGAGCTGGCGGCATTGCTGGCGCAGCCGCTGCACATCTCTGCGCCCAAAGCCGTGTCTGAACTCAACGGCATCGCGCGCGGCCTGTTGGGGCCGACCCCATGAAGCAGAGCCTGTTCGAAAGTCGCCACAAGGCCGAATGGGAGCGTTTCGCCGTGGCGCTTGAACGCCTCGAACACGGCAAGGATACGGCGCAAGTCAGCGATTTCCCCAAGGCCTATCGGCGTCTCTGCCAACATCTGGCTCTGGCCCAGGCGCGTGGCTACAGCAGTTTTCTGATCGATTCATTACAGCAGCAAGTGCTGCGCGGCCATCAACAGCTCTATCGGCATCGCAGTCGCCTCGGGGCGCTCATCATCAGCTTTATTCTCGCGGACTTCCCGCGACTGGTGCGCGAACAGTGGCGCTTCGTTGCGGCCGCCAGCCTGTTGTTCTTCGGCAGCCTGATCGGTTTCGGCGTGCTGGTTTATCTGAACCCGGAACTGATCTACAACCTGATTCCGGCCGAACAGGTGCGCGAGATGCAGGGCATGTACGACCCCGTTGCCGGCCACCTCGGACGCTCGGCCGAACGGGCGGCCAGCGAAGACTGGGTGATGTTCGGCTATTACGTCATGCACAACACAGGCATCGCCTTTCAGACATTCGCCAGCGGTTTGCTGATGGGCGTGGGCAGCGGATTCTTCCTGCTTTACAACGGCATGATCATCGGCGCGGTGGCCGGGCATCTCAGCGAGATCGGTTTCGGCCAGACCTTCTGGTCGTTCGTGATTGGTCACGGCGCGTTCGAACTGAGCGCCATCGCCCTCGCCGGAGCGGCGGGCCTGAAGCTGGGCTGGGCGCTGATCGCCCCCGGACGCCTGACATGGGGCGAGGCGCTGCGCCTGGCCGCGCGCAAAAGCGTGTTGCTGGTGTGTGGGGCCATGCTGTTCCTGTTGATCGCAGCCTTTATCGAGGCTTATTGGTCGTCGAAAACCAGCGTAACGCCGCTGACCAAATACGCCGTCGGCGCCGCGCTATGGTTGGCCGTCGCGGTTTATCTGTCGTTGGCCGGAAGGATTCGTCATGCGCCTGAGTGACGCCAGCGTAGTGATCCGCCCGCGCACGACCTGGGAAGCCATGGACCTGGGCGTGTTGATGAGCCAGCAGCATCGGCGGTTGTTGATGACCAGTTGGGCGATCGTCACCCTGCCGCTGTTCGCCCTGCTCAGCCTGTTGCTGTGGGATTCGCCATCACTGGCGGTGTTCATTTTCTGGTGGCTGAAACCGGCCTACGAACGCCTGCCGCTGTACATCCTCTCCAAAGCACTGTTCGGTGAAACCCCGACGCTCAGACAAGCCTTGCGCGAGTGGCCGCGCCTGCTCAGGCCGCAACTGTTGGCCAGTCTGACCTGGCGACGGCTGAGTCTGAGTCGCAGCTTTGTGCTGCCGGTGACGCAACTCGAAGGTCTCGACGGCGAGGCCAGACAACAACGTCTGCAGGTGCTGCTGCAACGCAACGGCGGCGCCGCGCAATGGCTGACGATTATCGGCGTGCATCTGGAAACCGCGCTGTGGATCGGCTTGATGCTGCTGTTCTACATGCTCTTGCCGCAGCAGATCGAGACCGACTGGGACTGGCAATCGCTGCTGCTAGCCGCCGATCAGGATTGGCGCTGGCTGGAGCACCTGACCAACGTTTTTTATGCGCTGATCCTGGTGGCCTGGGGACCGGTGTATGTCGCCTGCGGTTTCAGCCTGTACCTGAACCGCCGCACACAACTGGAAGCCTGGGACATCGAGCTGGTCTTCCGCCGTTTGCGCCAGCGCTTGAACAACGGCGTGCTCGGCGTGTTGCTGGCGGCGTGTCTGCTGCTGCCGAACCTGCAACCGGTGTGGGCCAGCGATGCGCCGGATGCTCCACGGTTGCTCAATCAGCCGCTGACCAGTCAGGCATCGCGCGACAGCATTCAGTCGCTGCTCGAACAACCGCCGTTCAAGAACAAGGAAAGCGTCACCCGTTATCGCTTTGGCGACGACCCGGCAAGTCCGGCCAAAGACGCGCAAGCGGGTGAGGCACCGCAGTGGCTGAAAACCCTGCTCGGCTGGCTCGACGGTCGGCACCTCGATACCCTCGCCGGCGTGATTGAGGTGCTGTTGTGGGGCGCGCTGATTGCCGCGCTGGGCTGGCTGATCTGGCGTTATCGCGAATTCCTCCGGGCTTTCGTCAGCCGCCGCCCGAACCTGCCAGCGCGCAGCAAACCGCCGGCGTCGCCACAAGTCTTCGGCCTCGATCTGAGCCGTGAAACTCTGCCGGATGACATTGCGAGCAGCGCCGAACAATTGTGGCTGAGCGAACCTCGCGCCGCGCTGGGCCTGCTCTATCGCGGCCTGCTCAGCCGTCTGCTGCATGATTTCAACCTGACGCTGAGAGCCGCCGACACCGAGAGCCAGATCCTCAACCGCATCGAGCAATTGCAACGCCCGGACCTGCTCGCCTACAGCCGCAACCTCACTGTTCACTGGCAGAACATGGCCTACGGGCACCGACTTCCAGCCGCGCACCTGCAAGCAGAGCTGTGTAACGGCTGGCGTGAATTGTTCAGCAAAGGATCCGGGCATTGAACCGGCGTATAGGTTGGACTTTGGCTGCGCTGGCGCTTTTGCTGCTTGGCGGCATGAGTCTGTTCCTCTACCTCAAAGCCCGTCCTTATCAGGAAGTCATCGATCACGGCCCCTCGCCTGCTGCGCAAGCCAATTCTTATCTGGCGGCAGAAATGTTCCTGCGCGAGCGCGGCCTCGCGGTCAATCACGCCGAGACCCTGGCGGTGCTGCCGCAGATCGATCCGCATAGCCACACTTTGCTTTTGTTTGGCGAGCGCGCGCGGATGACGCCGCGTGAAGTCGATCAGGTGTTGAACTGGACTCGCGCCGGCGGACGCTTGGTATTTGTCGCTGAATCGCTGTGGGATGCGCAAACCGGGCAAAGCAATGATCTGCTGCTCGACAAGGTGCAACTGCACCAATCGCTGAGCAAGGACTTGAAAGATCCTCCCGAGGGCGGGGAAAAGGACCGCTTCCCGAAACTGACCAAACTGTATCTGGAAGACGAAGACGCGCCGGCCTACGCCGGTTTCGACACCGACTTCCACCTCGACGACCCGAACAATGTCGCGCAAGCCTGGGCCAACAGCGCCAAAGCCACGCACATGATGCAACGGGTGTACGGCCTCGGCACGATCACCGTGGTCACCGATGCCGAGCTGTGGAAAACCGGCGCTATCGGCAAATACGACAACGCCTGGCTACTCTGGTACCTGAGCGCCGACACCGACGTCACGCTGATTTACGACACGACGCACGATGGTTTGTGGACCTTGCTCTGGCGCTACTTCCCGCAGGCCATAGTCGCCCTGCTCGGCTTGATCGGCCTGTGGTTGTGGCAGGCCGGCGTGCGTCACGGCCCGGTGCAAATGCCGGCGCCAGCGGGTCGCCGCCAACTGCTGGAGCATCTGCGTGCCAGTGCCGACTTCCTGCTGCGCCACAACGGCCAGCAGGCGCTCCTGCAAGCCTTGCAACAAGACATCCTGCGCCGCGCCCGCCGCCGCCATCCCGGTTTCGATCAATTGAATGTGGCCGAGCAATGGCTGGCGTTATCGCGCCTGACCCGGCAACCCACCCGCGCCATCAGCCAGGCCCTGAGCCCACGACCGAAGCAGCGTTTGTCCAGCGCCGAATTCAGCCGTCAGGTCGCTCATCTGCAAACCTTGAGGAACGCGTTATGACTGAACAGATCGAGCCCGGCAGCGTGACGCACGCTGCCCAGCAACGCCAGCGCGCCAGCCAGTTGGCGCAGGCAGTGCGCAACGAATTGAACAAGGCGCTGATCGGCCAGGATGCGGTGGTCGACGATGTCCTGACCGCGCTGATCGCCGGCGGCCACGTGCTGCTCGAAGGCGTGCCCGGTCTGGGCAAGACCTTGCTGGTGCGGGCACTGGCGCGATGCTTCGGCGGCGAGTTCGCGCGCATCCAGTTCACCCCGGACCTGATGCCCAGCGACGTTACCGGCCATGCCGTGTATGACCTGCAGACCGAGCAGTTCAAGCTGCGCAAAGGCCCGCTGTTCACCAACCTGCTGCTGGCCGACGAGATCAACCGCGCCCCGGCAAAAACCCAGGCGGCATTGCTCGAAGCCATGCAGGAGCGCCAGGTGACGCTCGAGGGTCGCGCCTTGCCCATCGCGCAACCGTTCATGGTGTTGGCAACGCAGAACCCGATCGAACAGGAAGGCACCTATCCGCTGCCGGAAGCCGAACTCGACCGCTTCATGCTCAAGGTGCGCATGGATTACCCCGACGCCGATCAGGAGCTGAACATGGTCCGTCAGGTCTGTCGTTCGACCCGCGCCGACATGCTCGATGTGCAACCGCTGCGCACGGTGTTGCAAGCCAAGGATGTTCAAGCCCTGCAGCGCATCGCCAGTGACTTGCCGCTGGACGATCAGGTCCTCGATTACGCCGTGCGCCTGGCGCGCAGCACGCGCACCTGGCCGGGGCTGACCCTCGGCGCCGGGCCACGCGCCTCGATTGCACTGGTTCGTTGTGCCCGTGCCCGGGCGTTGTTGCGCGGCGGCGAGTTTGTAATCCCGGATGACATCAAAGGCTGCGCGCTGGCGGTGTTGCGTCATCGCGTGCGCATCGCGCCGGAGCTGGATATCGAAGGCCTGCAGGTCGATCAGGTGCTCACGCAATTGCTCGATCAAGTGCCGGCGCCGCGCCTGTGAAACCCTCGCGTCTGCTGCTGATCTGGCTGGCGCTGCTGCTGGGCGTCAGTACCGTGCTCGGCGCCTTTCAGGCACTTGGCAGAGAGCTCCCGTCGAGCCTGATTTCGATCAACTGGGGTTTGCTCCTGGCCCTGTTGGCCTTGGCGGTTATCGACGCAGTGCGCCTCAGACGCCTGCCCTCGCCGCGCATCAAACGGCAGATGCCCGGCAGCCTGGCGCTCGGGCGCTGGGGAGAGGTGAAGCTGCAAATCGCCCATGAGTTTGCCGAGCCACTGGCCATTGGACTCTTCGACCACGTTCCCGACGGCCTCGCGTTTGAACATCTGCCGATGCTTGTCGAGCTTCAACCCGGCCATGTCAGCCAGATCAGCTACCGTCTGCGCCCTTTCGAACGCGGGCATTTCAGCTTCGAACAGTGCGAAGTCAACCTGCCCAGCCCCTTGGGATTATGGTCCGGCAAACGCCTGCTCAGCGTCGGCGACGAGACCCGTGTCTACCCGGACTTCGCCCGGCTTTACGGCGGTGAGTTGCGCGCCGTCGACAACTGGCTCAGCCAGCTCGGCATACGTCAGCGGCAACGTCGCGGGCAGGGTCAGGAATTTCATCAGCTGCGCGAATTTCGCGAGGGCGACAGCCTGCGCCAGATCGACTGGAAAGCCACCGCCCGCCAGCGCATGCCGATTGCCCGCGAGTACGAAGATGAACGCGATCAACAGGTCATCTTCCTGCTCGATTGCGGCCGGCAGATGCGCAGTCACGATGGTGAGCTGTCGCACTTCGATCACGCGCTCAATGCCTGCCTGCTGCTCAGTTATGTGGCGTTGCGCCAAGGGGATGCGGTGGGCATGAGTACCTTTGCCGTTGATGAGCCGCGCCATGTCGCGCCAGTCAAAGGCAGCGGCCAACTGAACGTTTTGCTCAACGCTGTTTATGACCTTCGGAGCACCCAGCGCCCTGCTGATTACCAGGCTGCCGCCAACCAGTTGTTGGCCCGCCAAAAGCGCCGGGCGCTGGTAGTGCTGGTGACCAACTTGCGCGATGACGATGATCAAGTGCTGGGCGCGGTCAAACGGTTGAGCGCGCAACATCGGGTGCTGGTGGCGAGCCTGCGTGAACAGGCGTTGGATACATTGCGCCAGAGCACGGTACAAACGTTGCCCGAGGCACTCGCCTACTGCGGCACCATCGATTTTCTCAATGACCGCTCGCAACTCTATGAGCGGCTGACTGCCCATGGCGTTGCAGTGATGGATGTTCGGCCCGCCGAGCTGGGGGCCGGACTGGTGACAAGCTACATGAGCTGGAAAAAGACCGCTGCGATCTGACAGATTCGATCAGTTGGTGACTGCAACATACACAGCGTCGCTGTCCGAAGTGCCGTCGCTGTTTTCTACTTTGACGACCAGCGAAATCTGATCCGTGAGGTTCATCGGCCGCCAGTGAGCCTGGTATCGCCCGTTGTGATCGGTAAACGACTCAGTGAACGGTGCTCCATTAGTGGAAACAAGGATTTTCCGTCTGGGCATGGGCTCTCGCCCCTCCTTGGCCACAATCAGCGCGGTCATGGAGACGTAGGTCTGCAAGGGAACCGGATTAGGCGACGCAACAACGGATTCCACCGCTGCTGGACGCTCAGTAACGGTCAACCAGAGCGTTTTTACCACCCAGCCAGCCAAACCACCCTTTACCGACGCCCGCAACGCAGCCTCGCCTGCTCCTTCCAGGACAATGCGCGCCGTTGCCTTGCCTTCGGCATCCGTCAGGGTTGTCGGCAGCGAGGTGCGGTCGTACTCCCACATTACTTCGACATTGGCCAAGGGTTGCGCGGTACTCGCTGACACTACCAGGACTTGCGCGGTCATCTGTTGCCCCGGATACCCGCTCGGATCATCGCTGACCAGTTCCTTGATCTCCCGGGGCTCGTGCAGCAAAAACGGTAAGGAAATCGACTCCGAATACAGCGCATCGCCCACCGTGGCGGTCAGTTGCGCCGCACCCGGTGTTGTCGGCACGAACCGTATCCGCGCTTCACCGTAGAAGTTGGTAGTAGTGGTCACCTCACCAAGGTCCGGACTGCGCCAGACAACCTTCATCCCCACCATTGGCCTGTCGCTGATGGCCGAAACAATGACGACCTGCTCCGACACCGCCTCGCCCCAGAGCAGTGACTGACTGCTTCGCGAACGCTCGGCGATCTTTACCACCTGTTCGCCTTGCCCCAGCGACATCGCAATGACCGGAGACAACTTGGCCAACCGCGCCGAGGAAAAGCGCAGGCCGAAACTCCCGTCCTTGAGGTCGCCCGCGTTGAACCGATAGGTCATTCCAGCGCTCGAGAAAAGCCTGGGGTCACCCAGACGTGGCTCCTCGAAGCGCATGCCCAATTCCGCCGGCCCGGTGCCGGTCATGCCCAGTGTCAGATACTGGTCATGCAGCGCACTGCCAGGCGGAGCACTCACGCTCAATTGATGCTGCCCCTTGCGCCGGGGGAATTCAGCGCTTTGACCCAGTGGCTGAAACGGTCGGGAGTCGAAACTGTATTCGAATCCGTCCCACGGATCCCCTTCAAGCGCTAGAACCTGCATGGAGCGGAGCTCTTCAAAACGGTCATAAGGGCTGATAACCGCCGCTGTCACCACATGCTCACCTGCCGTGGTTGGCGCAAAGGGAAAACCACTCCAGCCATCGGCAGCCGTCCCGTGCACTTCGGTGCTGCCGTCGGCTGTCCATTGAACAGGCACTTGCTCCAGAGGGAGGTCGGGACGATAAGGGGAGCGTACCTTCAGCCACATCCACGCAGGATCCTGCCCAATGACCGGATCCACCGCAGATGCACGGGCGTCTTCGATCGTGATTTTATTGTGGCCCAGGGTCATCGTATTGATGTCGCTCAAGCCAAAGAAACTGATAATGAACTGAAGTTTGAAAACCCCGGGTTTGGTACTTTTTGAACAGTCCAGCGTCCAGGTAAACCCGCTGTCGTCCACAACATTTTCGCTTTTGGGGGGTGGGCTCAACTCGATTCCGAGCTCTGCCGCCGGGCTTCCAGTCCATATCAGATCCATGGGGATACCCACTAAAGGACTCAGCGCATTGGTGCGGAAGATATAGCGATGTATAGCGCCAATACACGGAAAGAGCGGCTGCCCCCTGAGATCGGTCATCTGATCCAGGACCACGGTCATTTCTTCATGGAGGTCAGGTGATAACAGTCGGCAAGAAAAATCCTTGTTCGTGAGAGTGTCGGTGAGCAAACTTACCTCGAAAATACTGCTGGTACTTTCGATACGATCAGAGCTGAACAACCAACTCAGATCTTCCCCTTCGCGCAATATTCTCGGCATATCAAGGTCGCTCACCGCAAGCCCGATCTCTGGCTTTGCGTTGCGCCAACCGAGCGTAATTGCCTCGCCAATCAGCGGGCTGTTCTCAAATGCACGGACCGTCAGGATGTGCGTCTTGCCTCGCTTGCAAGCGATTCCGTCACTGGAAATTTGAAAGCCATCAAACGTGATCCTGACCTTGTCCTTCCACTCGTCTCGTGCAAACGCCGTGACCGAAAACGTGTGTCCATCTGCCGGCCCGCCTTCGTAGGCTCTCACACTGGCGGTAATCGTCTCGTTGCTCAAAGCCTTCAACGGCCAGTAATACAGGCTGGCCCAGCCACCGCTGCCAGTACGAGACTTGACAATACCCTCGGGGGTTTGCCAGTCGACGAACGCATCAATTACTGGCTCACCGGCACCTTTGTCAGTGACATGCACCACCTGCACCCGCATCAAGGTCTTTTCGGAGTTCTCGACAACCGGCGAAATATTCGGGCCGCGCGTATCAGCGATCCTGACCTTGTTGCGCGCCAGCGACATGGGTTTACGCGGCGATGGCAGTAACAGCTTCGAGCAGACCAATGCCAGTTCGAAGCGACCATCCAGCCAGTCTTCGCAGGCCAGCGTCCAGAGACTATCGTCGCCATTGAAAGCGACCGGTTGCTGGAGTGGCGGGTTGACCGTTACCTTCAACTCTTCATGCCCGACGCCGCTCCAGTGCAGCGATAGATCAGTCGCCAGCAAAGGGCTGTCGGCGGGCAAGCGCACGATGAAGGGGTAATCAGTGCCGCGATTGGGATAACCGGTCGCGCCCCACAGGGTTACCTGCTCTTCGACAACGCAACGCAAGTCGCGCCAGGGGTCGGTCGCCAGCACCGTGACTGGAAATTCGTGAGTCACCTCGCCATTGCCGTAATAAGCGCTGTCGACCGACGCTGTGATGACAAAATCGCCGGCTTGCTCAGGGACGAAATCGAAGTAAGCCAGGCCCTGTTCATCAGTGACTGCGGTGCCCTGCACGCCCTGCCCGATACTCGTCCACCTGACCTCTCGACCATCAAGCGAACGGCCGGTGTAGAACGAAAGGACCTGCACGCCCAACCGGACGCTTTGTGCATACTCGAGGACGGGGTAATACGCCGCGGTCTGCACTTCGCGAAGCGCCAATCGATGATGCCCCAGCGACACGTCAATCGCATAAGGCTCGGTGTTGTACTGGTTCACCAGATTTATTGTGAAGTCATGACTTTTCTCTTCTCCCATATCCGGGCAGTCGAGCGACCACTGCGACAGCAGCGGTTGATCGACTCCCCAGTCAGGGGTTGCCTTGACTGCTTCCAATGGGTTGCCCTGAATGATCAGTGCGATATCCGTACCCAGCCAGACGCTGCCGTCTACAGGGGTAAAAGACAGACGATGCGCAATGTACAAAGAGCCGTCCGGGTCATCGTCAAGGGAAGCGCCCAGGCAAAGGTGTAACGTCTGGCCTGGTGGCAGAACTTCGTCATCCAGTCGCACCGTCTGCAGTTGCAACGGTTCAAGCTTCAGTTGCAGGTCGATTCGAGTGATGCAGATTGTCGAACTACGGTCGCCCGCGTTGCGCGGGACACCGCTGACCTCGAAGCTCAATTCGTCATCTTCGACGAACGCCAATTGATCCAGTGATCTTTGATACACCCGCGGCTTGAATTCCAGCGGCTGCTCCGCCCCCAGTCCGGCGTCTTCGTGCACCTGTTTCCGGCCTTCTTCTGCCGTGAGTTCGATGCTCATTAACACATCGCCGCTCTTGCGGATGTGCAACCAGCCCGATTCGCCCGACCATGAAACTCCGGGCCGCAGTTCGCATAGAAACGTCAGTTCGTAACCCGCGCGGGCGCCGGGGGTCTTGGGTGCCTTGATTACCTGTGTAGCCGAAGCCCCGACACCGACCTCCATGAAATTGACTAACTCGTCAGCATAGAATTCTCTCGCCAGGCCAATCATCCCGCTGGGGCGCCACTCTTTGAGCCGATCGTTGAAGTCACCATTGAGCACCAGATTCTGATTGTTTTGCACGACGGGCTCACTCATGGTCGCCTGCTCCTTCGACTGGCATCTTCAAACTGGCGTTTTCAGCCTTGGTAACCAGGTCTGTGACTTTTTGGGTGAACGTCGGCTCGCCGGCTTTGGCGGTGTAGCGCACGCGGATAATGATATCGGTCAAGGATTTGAGCATTGCAGCTTGTGGCTGTTTTAGCGGTCGAGGAAAACTCAGTCGCCAGTGGGAAACCGCACCCGTGCATTCAAACGGGTTGAGTAAACCTTCATCAGGTTTCTGGTGGGTCAGGCCACTGTCGGAAAGCCCTACCGATAAAACGATCTGCTGAGCGCTGCGCAGGTTGAACACCAGATCGCCAGGTACACCTGAGGTCGGCGTATGCAGGTACTGCACAGACTGTGTGGTGGGCCGGGTCGCCGTCACGCTACTGATCTGCAGCAAGGTTGCCCGGACATCCTCGTAAGGACCGGTCAGGACAGGCAGATCCACCTCCACTGAACTGATCTGCCTGCAGAAATGGCCGGGGTAATCCCGGTCGAACAGCAACTGGGTCAGTCTGAACTCCAATACACCTGTTGCCATCAATTGCTGGTGTGCATCTGCCCAACTGGTCACGCCCTCTTGAGGCTCGATGCCGTCGTCGCACAACTGCCGCAAGGAAACTGTTTTGACCAGCTCCAGCCGCCGCTCGTAGCTTTGCAAGCGCCTGCGTTCCTGATCCAGCAGATACATGTGCAACTGTTCGCCAGAGCCCAGACCATAACGGTGATCGAGCCAGGCCTGAGGCAAAGGGACCGGTGCATCATAATCGCCGGTTTCAGCAGCCAGCGAAGCCTGCGCACTGAGGCACAGACTGACGACCGCGTCGTACGCCTGGTAGTGCAGGGCTTTTAGCTGGCCAAGCATCCAGCCGAACAACTCGGCATTGCTCGCGCGTTTTTTTAGGAAGTTGAACATGGTCAACGCTTGACTGTTGGCCCGAAGCGTCTGTTCAAGGCTGGATCTTGCTGCGTTGACCGCATGGCTTTGCGCTTCGATCTGCGCATCGATTGCACCCACCTCCGCCAGCGCCTGATCGCGTTGCAGCGCCCACTCACTGCGGCGACGACGATAACCTTCGGTGGTGGCCTGTCGGTCGGCGTCGATTTGCAACAGTGATGAAGAAACCTCCAGGCCGAAAGCCACTGCATCGAAAGCGTGTTCGGGTTTGAAGCCACCGTTGGAAGTACCATAAATTTTTGGCAACGCCGCGATGACACCCCCTGCCACTCTGACGACTTTGGCCTGCAGCGCTGATGTTTTCGACTGGTGCAGACTGGCCATGACCTGATACTCGATCGGCGAAACGTTTTCGCTGTAACGCATTGCATAGGCATCGGCCCGGTCCTGCGCCATTGCCCGACTCTGCTTCAGCGCTGTGACATTCGCCTCCAACTGGGCGATGGATTGTTCCTGCACCGTTTCGGCATAGCGACCCAGCTCCAGCAAATGGTTCTGCTGTGATTCTTCCTGCTCGGCACGGTCGCGTTGTTCGAGCAGACGCAGCACCAGACTGCCGAAATCTCGCAGGCTCTGTACTCCGCGCAACGCGACTTCGAACGTGACCCGCCAGCGATACGCATTGACCACCAGCCGCCCGCCCATCGGTCTTGGCCCGGCTGCGCTACCAGCGACCAGATCGCGGAGCAATTGCCTGGGATCCGTCATCGGGCTGAACAGCAACACGTCCAGCGGTTTGCCATCGATCGTGAGATTGTTGCGCAGGTTATCAAGGCGTTGCTGCGGCTTTGCAAACAGGTCGAGCAGCGATTGGTTGATCGGAATTCTAAAAGGTTCGCAGGCCAACAAACCCAGCATCGGCGGGATGTCGGAAGCGATCGGGTAATCCGCCAGATTGAAATCCAACGTTGTTTCAAGCGCTTCAAGCAGGGGTCGCGATTCGCACTGCGCCAAGAGGTTTTCAACGGTGTCGGTCTGCCAACGACTCGCTGTGTCGGCGGTGGGCGCCTTGCCCATCAGAAACCCGGCCTGGACATAGCAAAGCTTGGCGGCCACCAGACTGTCACGGGTCAATTGGCGGTAATACCAATCGCCCCACGCCATCAGGTTTTCTACATAGTCGGTGAACATCAGGATCTGAAAATGTGCGGGTGCGGCATAGCCAATGGCATCCGGATCGAGGGGATTCTGAATTTCCCACCCTGGATTGCCCGGCGCTGTTGCGATATCCAGAGGCCGGCAACGCCAATACGCCGGTTTCGGGTTCGCGATCGGAACCGGCGGATTGGCCGGATCTGCGGTGGCCTGTGGATCGAATACGTAATGCAGCCAGCTCTGCGCTTCCTGAAAGCGTTCTTCGTCGCGCAACCGAGTGGCGATCAAATGCGGCAGGTGGAAAAACAGCTCCCAGAAGTTCAGACCATTGGCACCGGCGAAGGCACCAGTGGGTGGTGCAACGAACTCTGCGCCGATCGG